>CAJWMX010000051.1 GCA_913043805.1 uncultured Acidobacteriota bacterium
GGGGCGGTGCTAGGGGAGCTCGATGACGGCCCGTGATATTCTTCCGTGGTTACCTACGCGTGGGGCGGCCCCACCGCTCTCGCCATCGTTCCGGGACCACCAGCGCCCCGCCCGCGGTCGATGAAGTATCGGCTTCTACTCTGCGCCGTCCTCTGCGCCCTGCCGGCTGGCCTCGCGTACGCCCAGAACCTGCCGGGGGTGGACTCGACTCTTCAGGATCAGCTCCGCCAGCTTTCCCAGAACCACCTGCAGCTGGTTGACTCCGTGGAACTGACCGGGAGCAACAACGGTGAGTCCTGGCAGTTTCATGCCGACGTGGTCGACTTCTACATCGACGAGTCGCGGCTGGTGGCAAGCGGCAACGTCGTCTTCTCCTCGGAGGGCGGTCGGGTCGCTGCGGAGCGGGTCGAGTTCAACACGGAAGATCTGACCGGCGTCTTCTACGAGGCGGACGGCTCGACGGCGGTGGTCGACGACGTCGAGCCCAGCATGTTTGGGACCTCGGAGCCCGAGATGCGGTTCTGGGGCGAGATCATCGAGAAGGTGGGCCCACGGTCCTACAAGCTGATCCGCGGGGGCTTCACCTCCTGCGTGCAACCGACACCTCGATGGGAAGTCTCGGCCAGTTCGGTGACCATCAACCTGGACGAGTATCTGGTGCTGCGCAACTCGGTCCTCTCGGTCAAGGGCGTCCCGCTGTTCTACCTGCCGGTGATGTTCTATCCCATCCAGGCCGACGATCGGGCGACCGGCATCCTGATGCCCACCTACGGCTCCTCCACCATCCGCGGCCAGTCGTTCAGCAACGCGCTGTTCATGGCGTTCAATCGCAGCCACGACGCCACGGTGTTCCACGACTTCTTCTCGACGGCCGGTCAGGGCATGGGTGCCGAGTACCGCTACGTCGCCGGGCCCGGCTCGCAGGGCAACGTTGAAACCTACCTCCTGAACGAACGCGAGGTGGTCGTCCCGAATCTGTTCGGTGTGGGGACCGAGACCACGCTGCCGGCGAGACGCAGCTACAACCTGCGAGGCAACGCGACCCACGTCTTCACCGACGCCCTGCGTGCTCGGGGGCAGATCGATTACTTCTCCGACGTCACGGTCCAGCAGACCTATCAGACGAACATCTACGAGGCGTCGAACAGCTCCCGGACACTTGGCGGCAACGTCACCGGTTCCTGGGGGGCCTACACGCTCAGCGGCACGGCCGATTTCAGTGAGACCTTCTTCGGCGCCGAGGACGCCAGTCTCTACGGCGCGGGTCCCAGGGTCGGCTTCGACCAGGCCGAGCGGGCGATCGGGAACTCACCGATCTACTACGCGTTCACCAGCGAGTACGCCAACCTGCTGCGAAACACCCGGTTCGGCGATTCGGAGATCGACTCCGGTCTCACCCGGTTCGATGTCAATCCGACCGTCCGCGTGCCCTTCACCAAATGGCCGTTCCTCACGCTCAACTCGTCGATCGGCTGGCAGCAGACCTACTGGACCGAGTCGCTCGACGAGATGACGCAGCTGCAGATCGAGAGCGGGATCTCGCGGTCGTTCCTCGACATGCAGACCCAGATCACCGGACCCGTCTTCGTCAAGGTCTGGGACACGCCCAACAGCAGCTACTCGGAGCGGATGAAGCACGTCATCGAGCCCTGGTACAACCTGCGTCGCACCTCGGCGATCGACAACTTCGACCAGATCGTCCAGCTGGAAGGAACTGATTCGATCGTGGGTCAGGTCACCCAGTTCAGCTACGGCCTGAACAACCGGCTGTATGCGCGTCGTTCGGAGGGCGACGGCCCATCGGTGGCCCAGGAGATCCTGACGGTGGGCATCGAACAGAGCTACTACACCGACGCCAACGCCGCCCAGTTCGACCGCAATTTCCAGACGAGCTTCCAGGGCGGGCACGTACCGACCAACTTCTCGCCGGTCTCACTGATCGTGCGCGCCGGACCGACGTCCGAGCTCTCCGGTACGATGCGAGCGGAATACGACACGCAGTTTGGAGCCATCCGCCAGATCAGCGCCGACGCCAGCATCGAAGTGGGCGGCTGGCTGAATCAGACCGCGGGCTGGAGCCAGCGCCGGTTCATCGATGGACTGCCGGGATTCGAAGACCGGGACTTCCTCGATCACTACCTGAACTCGTTCACCAATCTCAGGACCCCGGGCAACCGGATGGGTGGCGTCTACCAGTTCAACTACGACATCCAACGGGGCCGCCATCTCCAGCAGCGAATCGTCTGGTACTACAACGCGCAGTGCTGTGGTCTGAGCTTCGAATACCAGTCGTTCAATCTCGAGGGACTGGGAGCCCGGGTTCGAGTCGACAGGGACCGTCGGTTCAACCTCTCGTTCACGCTGGCCGGCCTGGGCACGTTCTCCAACATGCTCGGAGCCTTCGGTGTCGGCACGGGCGCGGGGGAAGAATTCTAGGCTTCCCGCCGAGACGACCGTGTGACTGCGTTGCTCATCGGTCACATGCCACCTGCATGCTCCCTCTTCGCGCCTCGCCACAAGGCCGTCTCGCCAGGAAGCCGGACACGTCCAGATGAACCGGCCGGGAATCTAGATTGGGCCGGTGTGAGGGATCGGGGTCAACCTGCTAGAGTGATGCCGCAATGAAGGGACTCGTTCTGAGCGGCGGCAAAGGCAGCCGTCTTCGACCACTCACCTATACGCGCGCTAAACAGCTGGTTCCGGTGGCGAACAAGCCGGTCCTGTTCTACGGCATCGAAGCCCTGGTGGCGGCCGGCGTGCGGGACATCGGGATCGTCGTGGGCGACACCCACGAGGAGATTCGGGCCGCGGTTGGCGACGGCTCTCTCTGGGACGCGTCGGTGACCTATATCGCACAGGACGCGCCTCGAGGACTGGCCCATGCCGTGCTCATCAGCGAGGAGTTCCTGGGCGACGATCCGTTCGTCATGTATCTGGGCGACAACCTCCTGAACAAGGGCATCACTCCGTTCGTCGAGGAGTTCGTCTCGAGTGGCCCCGCCGCGCAGATCCTGCTCACGCGCGTACCGGATCCGCAGATGTTCGGGGTGGCCGAGCTGTCCGACGGCCAGGTGGTCCGACTCGTCGAGAAGCCGAAAGAACCGAAGAGCGATCTGGCGCTGGTCGGCGTGTACATGTTCAGCCCCGAGGTGTTCGAGTCGGTGAAGCGGATCAAGCCGAGCTTCCGCAATGAGCTCGAGATCACCGACGCCATCCAGGATCTCATCGACCGGGGACTCACGGTGCGACCGCACCTGGTCGAGGGGTGGTGGAAGGACACCGGCAAACTGGACGACATGCTGGAGGCGAACCGCCTGATCCTCGAAACGCTGGATCGACGGATCGAGGGCTCGGTGGATGCCGAGTCGCGCGTCGAGGGCAAGGTGGCGATTGAGGCCGGAGCCGAGATTGTCGGTTCGGTGATCCGAGGCCCCGCCATCATCGGCGCCAACGCCCGGATCGAGCACGCCTATGTCGGACCGTACACCTCGATCATGAACGACGTCGAGATCCGGGAGTCGGAGCTGGAACACAGCATCGTGCTCGAGGGCAGCGTGCTCAGCGACCTGGCGAATCGGGTGATCGACAGCCTGATCGGACGCAACGTCCGCATCATCAGACAACCGGTCAAACCGTCGGCCTACCGCTTCATGCTGGGCGACAATTCCGAGGTAGGCATCCGATGGTAGCGGACCGACCGGTCGAGGTGCTGGTGACAGGCGGAGCCGGGTTCATCGGCAGCAACTTCGTGCTGTATGCGCTGGTCACCCATCCCGACTGGCGGGTCACCACGCTCGACAAACTGACCTACGCCGGTCGTCTCGAGAACCTGCGTGACGTGATGGAGGATCCGCGGCACCGCTTCGTGGAGGGTGACGTCGCCGATCCGGACGTCGCCGGGCCGCTGGTGGAAAACGCCGACATGGTGGTGCACTTCGCGGCCGAGACCCATGTCGACCGATCGCTCCACGAGGCGGGCGCCTTCATCACGACCGACGTGTATGGCAGCTTCGTGCTGCTCGACGCCGCCCGCCGCGCCCCACGGCTTCGCCGGTTCGTCCAGATCTCCACCGACGAGGTCTATGGCAGCGTACCAACCGGGTCGAGCCGGGAAACCGACGAGCTGAAACCCCGCAACCCGTACGCGGCGAGCAAGGCAGGCGCCGATCGCCTGGCCTACAGCTACTGGGCCACGCACGAAGTGCCGGTGATCATCACCCGCGCATCGAACAACTACGGCCCCCGTCAGTTCCCCGAGAAGGTGATCCCGTTGTTCGTCACCAACGCCATCGAGGGACTCTCGGTGCCGCTCTACGGCGACGGCCGCAACGTGCGCGACTGGCTGCACGTCGAGGACCATTGTCGGGCGATCGACCTCCTGATCGATGAAGCGGAGAACGGCGAGGTCTACAACATCGGGGGTGGCAATGAGGTGGAGAACATCGACCTGACCCATCGCATTCTCGACGCGCTGGACCGACCGCACTCACTGATCAAGCCGGTACAGGACCGCCCAGGCCACGATCGGCGTTACTCGCTCGACACGTCGAAGCTGCGCGGGGTGGGCTGGGAGCCGAAACACAGCTTCGAGGACGCGCTGACCGCCACCGTGAACTGGTATCGGGACAACGAGTGGTGGTGGCGCCCCATCAAGGAAGCGGACCCCGCCTTTCGCGAGTACTACGAGGCCCAGTACGGCCAGCGTGGCGGCGCCTCCTCCTGACGCCGGAGCGCGACGTGGCTCAGACGATACTCGTCACCGGCGCCGCCGGCTTCGTCGGGCATCATCTGCTGGCTCTGCTGCATCGCACCGACCCGGACAGCCGGATTCTGGCCTGGCGACGCTCGGCGGTTAGCGACCCGAAACGCCCCCCGCGAGGGTTTCCCGCGTCCGACCGGATCGACTGGCACGCCGTGGACCTGCTGGACAGGGACGCGGTCGACCGGGCGCTGCTCGAGCCCCCCCCGGACGAGGTCTACCACTGCGCGGGAGTCGCCAACGTCGGCGGCTCCTGGTCGAACAACACCATCACGCTCCGCGGGAACGTCCTCGGCACGGAGCATCTGCTCGCGGGCCTCAGAACCCGCGCCCGCCATGCCCGCGTGCTCATCCCCGGCTCGGCGCTCGTCTATCGCCCGTCAAACTCCGCGATCGACGAGTCGTCACCGCTTGGACCGGTCAGTCCCTACGGGCTCAGCAAGCTGGCCCAGGAGATGTTGGCTCTGGCCGCGGTGCAACAGGACGGACTCCACGTCGTGATCACCCGCTCGTTCACGCATATCGGACCGGGACAGGCGCTTTCGTACGCCGCATCGAGCTTTGCCGAGCAACTGGCCCGCATAGAAGCCGGTCTGTGTGCGCCGGTGATCTCGGTCGGCAACCTCGAAGCCAGGCGTGACCTGACCGATGTCAGAGATACCGTCCGGGCGTATCAGCAGTTGATGGCCAGCGGTGACACCGGCGCCCCCTTCAACGTCTGCTCCGGCACCGCGCATCAGATCCAGGTCGTCCTCGACGGGTTGCTCGCGCAGGCGAGGGTCGAAGTCACGGTGCGACAAGATCCGGAACGCACCCGGCCGAGCGACAATCCGCTTCTGCTTGGAGATCCGGCGCGGCTCTCGCGTCAGACCGGGGGGCGACCCACCATTCCGCTCGACCGCACGCTGACCGACATCCTGGACTACTGGCGAGACGCCATCGCCAACACCCGCACTTGATCGCGGTCCCCGTCACGGCCCATCATGAGGTCGTGACAAATGGCGAAGAAAAACGAATATCGAGAGCGCGCCCTTCGATCTCGTGAGCTCGCGACCGACCACGCGCCGCCTCGCCGACCTCCTCCGCGTGGGGAAACATCGAGGCCTCGGATCGCCGGCGCTCCTTCCGAACGCCGACCACCGCGCTGATGACGCCACTACCAGGAGGTGACGTGCCGTTCGGCGCTGAACCGCATCACCGGCATGCCGTTCAGCTGGACGCTCAACCCGTATCGCGGCTGCACCCACGCATGCCACTACTGCTTCGCCCGACGGTATCAGCGTCATCTCGAGCTCGACAGCCGCGACGAGTTCTCATCGGTGATCCTGGTCAAGACCAGCTTTGCCGACGTACTACGTAAAGAGCTGGTATGCCCCGGGCGGCGGCCGGCCCTGATCGGATTTGGCACGGCCACCGACCCGTACCAGCCGATCGAGGGTCACTACCGGTTGACCCGCCGCGCCCTGGAGGCGTTGGTCGAGCATCCGACTCCCGTCGGGCTGATTACCAAAGGGCCGATGGTGGTCCGCGACCTGGACCTGCTAGCCGAACTGTCTCGCCGAACCACCTGCACGGTCCACATGAGCGTTCCCACGGTGGACGAAGAGACGTGGCCGCGGATCGAACCTGGTACCGCGCACCCGCTTCAGAGACTCCGAGCCATCCGGACGCTGGCCGACGCCGGCATCGAAGCGGGAGTCATCCTGGCCCCCGTGGTTCCCGGACTAACGTCGCAACCCAGGAAGCTCGAGGCGACGGTGAAGGCAATCGCCGATCATGGGGCGAGATTCTGTGGCGGGTTCGTGATGCACCTGGAGGGTGGAACCAGAGACCATTTCCTCCGGTTCCTGGAGCGTGAGTTTCCAGACCTCGCGCCGCGGGTGGACCGGCTCTATGCGGGGAAGTACGCGCCTCCGTCGTATCGCCGGCAGGTCAGCGACGTCCTGACCCTGCTCCGAGAGCGCTACGGCCTGGCGGGTCGCTCGGAGCGCGACCCGGCCCCGTCCTCTATCGAGACCCGTGAGGCCCAGTCCCCAGATCAGCGACGCCTCTGGCCAGACGCCGCGTCGACGAGGTGAGCTTCTGTCGGCTTACGCCGCCCCCCGCAGTCGCTCGATGCGCTGGGCGGTCGGCGGGTGGGTGCTGAAGAGGTTCCCGAGCGCCGCCCGCGAGAATGGCTTGACGATGAACATGTGCGCGGTGGCCGGGCTCGCGTCGAGCGGCACGCGCTTGGCCGCCGTCTCGATCTTGCGCAAGGCATCGATCAGCCCGTGGGGACTGCCGACGATCTCGGCTGCCCCACGATCCGCCGCGAACTCCCGCGAGCGGGAAATCGCCGCCTGAATCAGCATGGCCGCCATCGGTCCGATGATCATCATCGCGATGAGCGCGATCGGATTGGCCCCTTCCCGATCGTCCCGGCCGCCGAGGCCCCCGAAGAAGGCGGCGAACTGCGCCATCCGGGCAATCCCCATGATTGCCGCCGCAATCGTCGCCGCCACCGAGCCAATCAGGATGTCTCGGTGCTTGACGTGCGCCAGCTCGTGCGCGATCACCCCTTCGAGCTCGTGTGGCGCCAGCAGCCTCAAGATGCCCTCGGTCGCCGCAACCGCTGCGTGTTCCGGATTCCGTCCCGTGGCGAACGCATTGGGCGAGTCATCGGGAATGACATAGACCCGAGGCACCGGCAGGCTGGCCCGCTGAGCCAGATTGGCGGTCATGGCGTGCAGCGGATGCTCCGCGCCGACCTCCTGCGCTCGATACATCTTGAGCACGATCTTGTCGGAGAACCAGTAGGACCCGAAGTTCATCGCCACGGCGAACAGCAGCGCGATGACCAGTCCTCCCTGCCCGCCCAGCCGCTCGCCGATGACGAGCAGCAGACCGCTCAGCAAGGTCAGCAGCAGTACCGTCTTGAAGGTGTTTCCCATCTGAGGCCTTGAATCCTCCCTGTTCAGCGCCAGATGGCGCTAGCTCCCCTCCGCTGTTTCACGCAACAACGCCGCCAGCAGCGCGGCCCGACTCGGCCTTCATGTCGAGAACGCCCGGACCGAACAGGCAACCGTCTCGGACCTCGATCGGCATCCGCTCCACCTGCCCAACCGGCCAGACGGTGTCAAAGTGCCCGAGCAGCATCAACGTTCTCGGCCCGGCTCCGAACTCGGCACGCAGATGATCGCCGGACGACGTCTGCGCCACCCGCGTCACCTGGCCGCCCATCTCTCGAAACCGCCGGTCCAGCGCGTCGCCACACCGGTCGACCGCCGCCTTGTCGGTCGTCGGCGATTCCAGCCGGACCAGTTCCAGAGTCACCTGCTCAGCCCAGTCCGCCTCCGCCTCGCAGAGGCGGAGCAGGTCTCGCCGACGGGTGTCGGTTGTACCCTCGGGGGCCGTGGTAATCCCGCGTTCCGGAGTCTCTCGTTCGCCTTGCACGGTTCTTCTCACGCCCGCATAATGACCGGATGGGTCGACGGGTCTCCTGTGGCGTGTTCGCCGTCCTCTTCGGAGCGGCGCTTCTCCTTCCGGCCCCGTCCGTCGAGGCCCAGCGACGCCAACCGGTACCACGCCCATTCCCACGACCCGGCGAGCCGACCCGAGGCGCCGCGGAAGCACCGCGCCCCCAACCGGCCGCGCCCGCACAACCCGTCCAAGCTCCGGCGAGTGGACTCGGTGTGGCCACCGAGACGACACCAAGCGAAGCGACGCTCGGATTCCCGGTCTACCCCAGCGCCCAGTTCATCACATCGTACGACGCCGGCCGAGGTCAGCGTTACTACCTCTTCGGGACCAACTCCAGCTACCAGGAGATGGTGAACTACTACGGGGTCGTCCTTGACGAGCGTGGTGATCGCGTCTTCGACGCACCGCCCACCCACATCTTCGAGATTGGACGGTTTCGCGAGGAGGAGATGGCGTTTCCGCCTGGAGTCACGATCAAGGACTACACGTGGAACGGCGCAGCCGGTTATCTGAACCCCACCCAGGACCCCGAGTGGTTCAAGACCATCATCCAGATCGTGCCCGCCCCGCCCGGGCAGGCGCGATAAGAAACTCGTTTCCCGCCGGCTACTCCGCGCTCCGGACGTAGATCTCCCGTTCCTTCCGGAACTCCTCCGACTTCTCGCTCATCCCAACCGACAACGCCTCGCCGTCGTCCACTCCCTTGTCGGCGGCATACTCTCGAACTTGCTGGGTCAGCTCCATGCTGCAGAACTTGGGTCCACACATCGAGCAGAAGTGCGCCACTTTGGCGCCGTCGGCCGGCATCGTCTCGTCGTGGTAGGCGCGCGCGGTCACCGGGTCCAGCGCCAGATTGAACTGGTCCTCCCACCGGAACTCGAATCGCGCCTTTGACAACGCGTCGTCCCAAGCCTGGGCACGAGGATGTCTCTTGGCGAGGTCGGCGGCATGCGCCGCGATCTTGTAGGCGATGACCCCCGCCTTCACATCGTCACGGTTGGGTAGTCCCAGATGCTCCTTCGGCGTCACGTAGCAGAGCATGGCCGTGCCATAGGAGCCGATCACGGCCGCGCCGATCGCCGAAGTGATGTGGTCGTAGCCAGGCGCCACGTCGGTGGTCAACGGCCCGAGGGTGTAGAAGGGCGCCTCGTCGCACCAGTCCAGCTGGTTCTCCATGTTCTCCTTGATGAGATGGAGCGGCACATGCCCAGGTCCCTCGTTCATCACCTGCACGTCGTACTCCCAGGCCAGACGCGTCAGCTCGCCCTGGGTCTTCAACTCCGCGAACTGGGCCTCGTCATTCGCGTCCGCGATCGAGCCGGGACGTAGGCCGTCTCCAAGAGAGAAGGAGACGTCATAGGCCTGCATGATTTCGCAGATCTCACGGAAGTGGGTATAGGTGAAGTTCTCCTGGTGGTGGGCCAGACACCACTTGGCCATGATCGAGCCGCCCCGCGACACGATGCCGGTCACCCGACGGGCGGTCATCGGAACGTAGCGCAGCAACACGCCGGCGTGCACCGTGAAGTAATCGACCCCCTGTTCGGCCTGCTCGATCAGCGTGTCCCGGTAGAGCTCCCAGGTCAGCTCCTCGGGCTGGCCATCGACCTTCTCGAGTGCCTGGTAGATCGGGACCGTGCCGATCGGGACGGGCGAGTTCCGGATGATCCACTCGCGGGTCTCGTGAATGTTCGGCCCCGTCGACAGGTCCATGACCGTGTCGGCGCCCCAGAGGGTCGCCCACCGCAACTTCTCGACCTCCTCCTCGATCGAGGACGAGACCGCGGAGTTGCCGATGTTGGCGTTGATCTTCACCAGGAAATTGCGACCGATCGCCATCGGTTCGAGCTCCGGGTGATTGATGTTCGCGGGAATGATGGCGCGGCCACGCGCCACCTCATCGCGGACGAACTCCGGGGCAAATCCCTCCCGCAGCGCCACGAACTCCATCTCCTCGGTGATCTCTCCGCGCCGGGCGTGGTGGAGCTGCGTCACGGCGCCCCGGCCTCGCCTCGGCGCTCGCGCGGTCGGCGGCATCGCCGCCCCGGACGTCACCGAGGCGTTCGGCTGGGTCGATCCCAGCTCGCCACGGCCGAGAATCCAGGGATCACGCAGCGGCGGCAGCCCGGCGCGAACATCCACGCCGTGGGGGCCGCTGGTGTCATACACCTGCAACGAGGGCTCTCCGCCGCTCAGCGTGATCTCACGCATCGGCACCGCAACCCGCTCGCCTTCGACGAGCACCTTCCGTGAGCTCGGAAACGCCTCGGAAAACGGGTTGGCGGGAGAGGAGGAGAAGCTCGGTTTCTCGGCCATGCTGGGACTATAGCACCACCTGACCAGGGGGGACGGCTATAGTAGAATCCGCTCGTAATCGCCCGTCCGGCACCGACCGGCTCCCATCCATCACCACGCTCGAAAGGACCTCATGCCCTCCGCCACGGACGCCCCATCGAGTACCCGCCTGCGGACGCTGGCCGAGACCGACCCGGCCATCGCCAGCGTGCTCGCCGACGAAACCAACCGGCAGAATTCTGGACTCGAGCTGATCGCCTCGGAGAACTTCGTGAGCCGAGCCGTCCTCGAAGCCGCGGGGTCGGTACTGACGAACAAGTACGCGGAGGGCTACCCCGGCCGTCGCTACTACGGCGGGTGCGAGCACGTCGACGTCGCCGAAGCGTTGGCCATCGAACGAGCCTGCGGGCTGTTCAGAGCCGACCATGCCAACGTCCAGCCGCACTCCGGCGCGCAGGCGAACATGGCCGCCTATTTCGCTCTGATCGAGGCCGGCGACACCGTCCTCGGTATGAACCTGGCGCACGGTGGCCACCTGACCCACGGACACCCGCTGAACTTCTCCGG
>CAJWMX010000052.1 GCA_913043805.1 uncultured Acidobacteriota bacterium
TGATCGCGTTTGACGACGACACCGCGGCGGCGGCCACCTTCCGGGTTCTGAACCGCAATGGACTGTGGACGATTCCGTCGCATCACGACTATCCGGCCGATGGTGCCGAGCGCCTGGCCAACACCGCGGCCGGCATGATCGAGATCACCAAGGACGACTTCCGGTCCGACAGCGTCACCGACCACGAGGCGTTCGGCGTGATCGATCCACTCGACGAGAGCGTCAGCACGCTGCAGGGGCGCGGTCGCCGCGTGACCTTCAAGGGCGCCAGCGAACAGGTGCTGGCCGACCTCATCATCGGCGACGCCGTCGAGGGACGTCCCGGCTACAACTTCGTCCGGGTGCCGGACCAGAACCGCGTTTACGCGGCGCGGACCGACATCGGTATCTCCACCGATTTCAAAGACTGGATCGAGACCAACCTGCTCGGGGTCGAGCGCGACGACGTCAAGCGAGTCGTGCTCAACGAGTATCAGGTGGACGAGCGTACCGGTATGGTCCGGCGCCGCGGCGAGTTCGCCGTCGACTGGATCGAGCAGGACGTCTGGGAAGGCAGTGAGGTGCCGGCCGGCAAGGAGGTCGACTACGTCCAGATGAACCTTCTGGTCGGATCGCTGATGACCGTCGAGATCGTCGGCGTTCGCCCCAAGCCGGCGGGCCTGACCGGCAACCTCCGCGCCGCCTTCGAGGCGCGCGAAATCACCAATACCGACCTCCAGACCATGCAGTCGCGCGGGTTCTACCCCACCCAGGACGGCGACCTGTTGTCGAACGAGGGCGAGCTTCTGGTCCGGACGGACCTCGGCGTTCTCTACACCATGCGATGGGGCGAGATCCTCTACGGCAGCGGCAATGCCATCGCAATCGGCGACGACACGAGCGACGATGAGGAGGCAGGTGGCGGTGAGAACCGCTACGTCATGATCAACGCCGAGTTCGATCCCACCGCGCTACCCGAGCCGGGCATGCCGGCCAACCGCGACTTCGACGGCAAGCCCCAGGATCAGTGGAGCGACGCCGACCGCGAGAACAAGCGGCTGGCCGACCTGCACGACCAGTGGCAGCAGCGCACCGAAGATGGACAGGCGCGCGCCGAGGAGCTGGCGACCCGGTTCGCCAACTGGTACTACGTCGTCTCGGCCGGCAGCTATGTCAGGCTTCACAAGACTCGAGACGAGCTGCTCAAGGACATCGAGGAAGCCGAGGCGGATCCGGCCGGCGCGCCGGGACCCGCGCCGGTCACGGGACGCCGCTGAATCCGAGCCCTACCATGTGGTCTCTCGCGTGAACGTCTCCACCGGGACCCCGAGCCAGCCGACGAGCGCCAGCACCCCATCGACCTCCATCCGGCCGCCTTTCTGTGTTCCGGTGATCGTCGACACGCTGACTCCGGTTTCGGCCGCGACCTGCTTCCAGGTGACGCCGCGGCGTTCACGTTCCGCCTCCAGGGCCGGATAGAGCGCTTTCGGGTCGAATCGTCGCATCGGTCCGCTGTCAGTAGGTGGCCTCGTCGTCGAGACCAAGCTTGTCGCGCCACAGCTCTTCGAGTACCGACAGGTCAGCTTCCGGGTCAGCGTCCGTCTGGCCCTGTTTGGCGTGGCTATCGCTCTGGTCGTTGCTATCGGGCTCGCCGGCGCGATGGACAGCCTGCTCTTCGGTGTGCCGTCGCTCGACATGCGGACGCTCCTCGCGGTCGGCGTGACGCTGTTTGTCGCGGCGCCCCTGGCCTGTGTAGCGCCGGCGCGGCGTGCCGCTCGGACCGATCCGATCCTGGCCCTCAAGCAGCTATAGCGGGGCGCGGACCCCCCGGCCGATCTGGTACAGTGATCTGATGGGCAAGACCCTTTTACGGAAAGTCTGGGACCAGCACACGGTCCGGAAGCTCCCGACCGGTCAGACGCAACTGTTCATCGGACTGCACCTGATCCACGAGGTGACCACGCCGCAGGCGTTCGACATGCTGCGCGTGCGGGGCATCGGCGTGGCGTTCCCGGACCGGACGTTCGCGACCACCGACCACATCATCCCGACCCTCGACCAGAGCCGGCCGTTTGCTGACCCGCTGGCCGAGGCGATGCTGGCGGCGCTCGAGAGCAACTGCGCCGAGTACGGTATCCCGTTCTGGAACCTGGACAGTGACCGGCAGGGCATCGTCCACGTGATTGGGCCCGAGCTTGGGCTGACCCAGCCCGGCATGACCATCGCGTGCGGTGACAGCCACACGTCGACCCACGGGGCGCTCGGCGCGGTGGCCTTCGGCATCGGCACCTCGCAGGTGCGAGACGTGCTGGCCTCGCAATCGCTGGCGTTCGACCCGCTGAAGGTGCGCCGGATCACCGTGGACGGCCAGCTCGCTGACGGCGTGTTTGCCAAGGACGTCATCCTCGAGATCATCGCGAGGCTGGGCGTCAAAGGCGGCGTCGGCCACGCCTACGAGTACGGCGGGTCCGCCATCGAGGCGATGAGCATCGACGAGCGCCTCACCGTCTGCAACATGTCGATCGAGGGCGGCGCCCGGGTTGGCTACGTCAATCCGGACCAGACCACGTTCGACTATCTCCGCGGACGGCCGTTCGCGCCGCAAGGCGAGGCGTTCGATCGCGCGGTCTCCTGGTGGCGTTCGACGGCCTCCGACCCGAATGCCGACTACGACGACGTGGTCGAGATTCCGGCGTCCGAGATCGAGCCGCGGGTGACCTGGGGTATCAACCCGGGCCAGTCGGTCGGGGTGAGCGACACGATTCCCGCGACTGGCGCCGGGGTGGACGAGGCGCTGGCCTTCATGGGACTCAGCGGTGGAGCGCCGATTCGGGGCACGAAGATCGACGTGGCCTTCGTCGGGTCGTGCACGAACTCGCGCTTGTCGGACCTACGGGAGGCGGCGCGGATCGCCAAAGGCCAGCGGGTGGCGTCGCACGTGAAAGCCCTGGTCGTCCCTGGCTCGCAGGCAGTGCTCGCCGCGGCGGAACGGGAAGGCCTCGACCAGGTGTTCCGCGACGCCGGGTTCGAGTGGCGCGGCGCCGGCTGTTCGATGTGCCTGGCGATGAACCCCGACCGTCTCGACGGCGAACAGGTCTCCGCGTCGTCGTCGAACCGCAACTTCAAGGGCCGACAGGGGAGCCCGACCGGGCGCACGCTCCTGATGAGTCCCGCCATGGTTGCCGCCGCGGCGCTCGCCGGCGAGGTGGTCGACGTCAGGACGGTGATGAGCCATGTCTAGCCAGATTGACCGGATCGATGGACCCGGTATGCCGCTGCGCGGCGACAACATCGACACCGACCGGATCATCCCGGCGCGTTTCCTCAAGGCGATCACCTTCGACGGCCTGGGTGACCACGTGTTCGAGGACGACCGGGCGGCGATGCCCGACCATCCGTTCTCGAACCCCGCTTATGGGCAGGCAAAGGTGCTGCTGGTGAACGAGAACTTCGGGTCGGGCTCGTCCCGCGAGCATGCGCCGCAGGCGCTCAAGCGGTGGGGCATCGAAGCCTGCGTCGGCGAGTCGTTCTCCGAGATCTTCCGAGGGAACTCACTGGCCATCGGGTTGGCGTGTGTCACCGTGTCACGGGAACAGGTGGAGCAACTGATGGCGCTCGTCGAAGCGGCGCCAGACACGCCACTGGCGCTGTCGCTTCGGGAGCGGAGCCTCACGGCCGGCGATCTGCGGGTAGAGATTGACGTCGACGAGCCCGTGCGCGACGCGTTGCTCAACGGCACCTGGGACGCCACCGGCATGCTGCTCGACGACTTTGACGTGGTCCGCGGCGTCGCCGAGCGGGTTCCCTATATCCGAGGGTTCTGAGCGGACGGGCGAATCGGCGGGACCGAAGTCCCTCCTTACTGGTTGAGCTCGCGGTGCCAGGCGGCTATCGCGGTCTCGAAGTAGCGGGGACTGAAGAGCGTCCATCCGCCGACCGACTCCGGCAGCTCGGTGAGTTCCACGGCCGCTGCCGCCGGGGCGGTGCCCGCCTCGAACGACCTCCGTCCCAGTTCTTCCATCAGGTCAATTACTTCGCTGTAATGCCGCAGCCGCTCTCGGGTCGGTAACGGTCCGTGCCCCGGGACGTGCACGCGGGCGCCGTCGCCGATCACCGTCGTCACGGTCCGTCGCAGCTGGGTAGGGACGGCGTCCATGTAGTTCGGGAATAGGTCGTTCCAGACGAGATCGCCGCAGAACGTGACCTGATCACCGAGTCGGCCGACGACATCGCTTGGTGTGTGTCCCGACATTGGGGTCAGTTCGACCTGGCGGCCCCCGAGATCGATCGTCGTGGGAGTGGTCGCGGCCAAGACCGTCGCGGCTTCGAGCAGATCCCCGGCGGCCCCTCGAGCGGTCGGCTGCACGCGGTCCTTGATGGACTGGGTCACCCACACCCGGGGCGGCGCGTCGGTTCCCTCCGCGAAACCGCCGAGGCCCCCGACATGGTCGCCGTGATGGTGGCTCACCACCACGTCGGTGGGTTGGCGTCCGAACTGCCGTTCGATTTGGTCGACGACCCAGCTGGCGCCTTCTGGCCGGGCGAAGCCATCGAACACCAGGACCCGGTCGCGACCCACCACGACGCCGCCGTTCGACACGGTCGGTGACGCTCCCCCAAGCGGCTTCGAGATCACGGCCCAGACCCCTTCATCCAGCGCCACAATGCTGGCGCCCGGGTCGTCGGTGATGAGCTGGCTCGGGGGTTGCGCCTCCAGGGTAAGGGTGGGTAGCCACGCTGTCGCAACGACGGCGCCGGCCCCCTTCATCACCTCTCGCCTCGACAGCGGACGGATACGTTCTCTCATCGAAGTCCCTCCTGCTTCTTGCTTCCGTCGACCTGGGCCTTGGCTGCCTCGAGGAACGCCTCGGCGGCGTGCGAGAGCTTGCCTGCCTTCCTGTAGACCAGACGGAGCTCGCGCGGCATACGCAGCTGCGGCACCCGCACGGCGACCAGCTGCTTGCGGGCCAGCTCGGCGAGCGCGCAACGCCGAGGCAGCAACGCCACGCCCAGTCCCATCTCTACCGCGCGCTTGATGCCGTCGAGACTGGCCAGGGAGATCTGAATGTTGATCGGGGCGTGTTTCTCCTCGAACAGTCGGAGCACCCCCTCACGCCGTGGTGAGTAGTCGTTGTGTGCGATGACGGTCTGCTGGCCGAAGTCCTCCATCGTGATGCTGCGGCGTTTCGCTAGAGGGTGGCCTGGGCGCACAAGCATCACGAGCTCGTCGACCCCGAGCGAGACCGACACCAGGCCGCGCTCGGCCGGCTCGAAGGTCACGAAGCCGAAGTCCAGACTGCGGTTCAGCACCTCGCCCGGAATTTGTCTGGAATGTACGCGCCGCATCTCAACTTGTGCCGCCGGGTGGGCGTCTCGAAACCTGTCGACGATCGGCAGCAGCACCTGCACGGCGGCCTCGTTGATGCCGATCACGACGCGGCCCCGTCGGAGCTCCTGAAGCTCGCGCACGGCAAGGTGAGCCTCGCCCTGCAGCCGCGTCAGCCGTTCGGCGTAGTCGAGCAGCACGACGCCCGCCTCGGTGAGCTGACCGTTCTTCGACGAGCGATCGAACAATCGTTCCTTCAGCTCATCCTCGAGGCGACGGATGGTCTGGCTGACCGCGGGCTGGGTGCGATGCAGCTTGGCGGCGGCTCGCGAGAAGCTCCGCTCGGCGGCAACCGTCTGAAAGACGCGGAGGTCACTCAGTTCCATGGAGATTCCATAAACAATTATTATTATAAATTAATAATTATAATCTTGACTTGCTGTCTGGATGGTCGTGAACTAGGGGTCAGGCTAGATGGAGCAAGTGACCAACCAGGAGAGGCAACGTGGCCGACGACCGACTGATCATCTTTGACACGACTCTGCGAGACGGCGAGCAGGCGCCGGGATTCTCGATGAACACCCCCGAGAAGCTCAAGCTTGCGAGGCAGTTGCAGTCGCTTGGCGTGGATGTGATGGAAGCCGGTTTTCCGATCGCGTCGCAGGACGACGCCGACGCGGTCCGTCAGATCGCTACCGAGATCAAGGGGCCGATCATCGCGGGCCTGGCGCGGTGCGAGGCGGCCGACATCAAGTGCGCGGGCGAGGCGGTGAAGCCGGCCGAGCGTTCGCGGATCCATACCTTCATCGCGACCTCGGACCTCCACCTCGAGCGGAAGCTCCGCATCACGCGCGACGAGTGCCTGCAGTCGGTGCGCGACAACGTCACCCTGGCCCGAAGCCTGACCGACGACGTCGAGTTCTCGGCCGAGGACGCGACCAGAAGCGACCGCGATTTTCTGTGTCAGATCGTCGAGACGGCGATCGGCTGTGGCGCCAGCACGATCAACCTGCCCGACACCGTCGGCTACTGCACTCCTGACGAGATCGAGGAGTTCTTCAGCAACATCATCGGGCGGGTGCCGAACGCCGACAAGGTGATCTTCAGCACCCACTGCCATGACGACCTGGGGCTGGCCGTGGCCAACTCTCTGGCGGCGGTGCGGGCCGGGTGCCGGCAGATTGAATGCACCATCAACGGCATCGGCGAGCGAGCGGGCAACGCGTCACTCGAAGAGCTGGTCATGGTGACGAAGGTCAAGGGCGACCGCGTGCCCTACACCACCGCCATCGATACCACTCAGCTCTTTCCCAGCAGCGCGATGCTGAGCGAGCTGACGCACGAACCGGTCCAGGCCAACAAGGCGATCGTGGGCCGCAACGCCTTCGCGCACGAGGCCGGCATCCATCAGGACGGGGTCATCAAGGACCGCCGTACCTACGAGATCATGTTGCCGGCCGACGTCGGGGTGGCCCAGTCGACGCTGGTGCTCGGCAAGCACTCGGGCCGCCACGCGGTGAAGCAGCGGTGCGAGCAGCTGGGGCACGAGCTGAGCCGGCTGCAGCTCGACCGCGTCTATCGAGCCATCATCGACCTGGCCGACCGCCAGAAGACGGTCGAAGACAGCGACGTGGCGGCGATCATCGGGCAGGTCGTCGCCGACCAGTCCGCGGGCGCCGCCTGACGGTGGTCTCGTTCTCACTTCTCCAACAGGACGGGGGCTTTGCCCTCGTCGTCGACGTGTCCCATGCAGTCATCCATCGTTCTTCTTCCAGGTGACGGTATCGGTCCGGAAGTCGTTGCCGCCGCTGAGCGTGTGCTACGGCAGGTCGCGGACCGCTTCGACCATCGCTTCGAGATTACGTCTCACCCCATTGGTGGCGCCGCCCTCAAGGCGGGGCTGCCACCACTGCCCGATGCCACCCGCTCCGCCTGTCAAGCGGCCGACGCGGTCCTGCTCGGTGCGGTTGGCGATCCGTCGTTTGACAGCGGGTCCAGCGAAGGGCGTCCCGAGACGGGGTTGCTTCAACTGCGGCAGGCGCTTGGCGTCTTTGCCAATCTGAGACCGGCCAAGGTGTGGCCCGGCATGGAGGACGGCGGGCCGTTCAAGCCGGAGTTGATCGCCGGCGTCGACCTGCTGATCGTGCGCGAGCTTCTTGGTGGCATCTACTTCGGTGAGCCGAGAGGCATCGCCGAAGACGGCCAGTCGGCGTTCAACACCATGCGCTACTCGCGACCCGAGATCGAGCGGATCGCCGAGGTCGCGTTCAAGGCGGCTCAGGGTCGGCAGAAGCTCGTGACGTCGGTCGACAAGGCCAACGTCCTCGAGACCTCGAGATTGTGGCGGGAGGTCGTGGGGGAGGTGGCCACCCGCTACCCGGACGTCGAGCTTCGACACCAGTATGTGGATTCCTGCGCGCTGCTGGTCGCCACCAATCCCAAGCAGTTCGACGTGCTGCTTTCCGGCAACCTGTTCGGCGACATCATCTCGGACGAGGCTGGCGCGGTGGCAGGGTCGCTGGGGTTGTTGCCGTCTGCGAGTCTCGGTGAAGGCGCCGGACTCTACGAGCCGGTGCACGGTTCGGCGCCGACCATCGCCGGCCAGGACATCGCGAATCCCATCGGCGCCATTGCATCGGCCGCCATGCTGCTCCGGCACTCGCTCGGTCTTGCCGCCGAAGCCGACGCCATCGACCAGGCCATCGGCGATACGCTGGCCTCCGGCCACCGTACAGCCGACCTCGTGGCCGACGAGTCGGAGACGAAGATCGGCGGGGCGGCGATGAACGCCGAGATCCTCCAGCGTCTCGGTTTGTAATCGCCATAGGGGCCGGTGCCGTCTCTTTGGTCGTGGTGAGGCTCACGGTGACATCTTTCAGGCGGATCGGTTGGTTCGCGCTTCTTTCGACGCTGGCGTGGGCCATGCCGGCGCCCACCGTGGCTCAACCTCCGTCGCTCGCGCCCGTGGCGTCGGTCGACAGGGCGGGCGAGGTTGCCGTGCTCCCCTTCGTCAACATTTCCGGTCAGCCTGACGACGACTGGATCGGCGACGGCATCGCCGAGACGGTCATGGCCGATCTCGAGGCCAAGCCGGGGTGGAGCGTGCTCGCGCCTGAACGGGTGCTGACAGTGGCTGGCCCGGCCGAGCTCGAGCCCGCGTCGGCCATGGCCCTCGGGCGGCGGCTCGGCGTGCGCTGGGTCATCACCGGTGGCTACCAGCGGCTGGGCGACAGCCTACGCATCACGGCCCGGCTCGTCGATCCCCACAACGAGGTGGTCACCCGGACGGTGAAGGCCGACGGCCGGCTCGACGACCTCTTCGCGCTGCAGGACCAGCTGGCGGCCGAGCTCACCGAACCGACGTCACCTGCCGCCTCGGTTTCGGCGCCCGCGCCAGAGCCGATCGCTCGGCGGCGCCCCGGTCAACGCGCCGGCGCCGGTCGTGCCCGTCCATCAGCGCCGGGAGCCGGAACCGGCTCGGAAGGCGACCCGAACCCGGCGCCCGTGTCCGGCGGCATCGTGCTGCCCGACGGTCCGACTGACCGCCCGCGCGAGGGCCGTGGTGGTCGTGCGGCGGGCCGGCCTGGGCCCGGCGGTGGTCGTCCCGTCGCATCGGCGCCGACCGGCTCGTCGGCCGTCGCCGGCATCCTCTCTGGGCGCCCCAGCGTCATGGCCGTGCGCGCCGATGACGGACCCCGCATCGACGGCTCGCTCGACGACGCGGTCTGGCAGCGGGCCGCCCGCATCACCGAGTTCGTCCAGCAGAGTCCGCTGGAGGGCGCACCCGCGACCGAAGAGACGGAAGTCCTCATCGCCTATGACGATGACCACATCTACTTCGGGTTTTATGCCCACTATTCCAACCCCGGAACAGTCCGCGCCAACCGGGTTGATCGCGATCAGGCTTCTTACTACGACGACACCATCAACATCTACTTCGACACCTTCTTGGACCAGCAGCGAGCCTACGTCTTCTCGATCAACGGCTACGGGGTGCAGGGCGACTCTTTGCTGAACACGGGTGGTGGCCGGAGTCGGGGCGGCGGATTCTCAGGTGGCCGGAGCGGGTTCAGTGGAGTGCCGACGGGTGATCGGTCGTGGGACGCGCTCTTCGAATCTGGCGGCACGTTGGTGGCCGATGGTTGGACGGCCGAGATGGCGGTCCCCTTCAAGAGCCTCCGTTATCCGGCCGTGGGCGATCAGGCCCATCGGTGGGGATTCCAGATCACCAGACGGATCCGGGACAAGGACGAGACCGTGGTGTGGTCGCCGATCTCCCGGGACGTATCAGGTTTCCTCCCGCAGATGGGGCTCCTCGACGGGATGACCGGACTGTCGACCAGCCGCAACCTCGAGATCCTGCCTACGGTCACCGCCATCCAGGCGGGTAGGTTGGACCAGAGTACGGCCGCGTTCCCGACCGAGTCGCAGCCCGAAGGCGGGATCAATCTCAAGTATGGGCTCACGTCGAATCTCACCCTGGACTTCACCTACAACCCTGATTTCTCTCAGATCGAATCGGACCGGCCGCAGATCGAAGTGAACCAGCGATTCCCGCTGTTTTTCCCCGAGCTCCGCCCCTTCTTTCTCGAAGGCCAGGAGATCTTCAGTGTGGCTGGGCCGGTGAACTTTGTGAATACCCGGACCATCGTTGACCCTCGCTACGGCGGTAAGGTCACGGGCAAGGTCGGGAACACCACACTTGGGCTGTTGTTCGCCAACGACGAGGCGCCGGGGAACCTCGACGATTCTAGCGACCCGGCGTTCGGCAAGACCGCCAACGTGTTCATGGGCCGGGTGCGCTACGACCTGTACGCCGAGTCGTACTTGGGGGCGATTGTCACCGACCGCGAGTTCCTCTCCGGACACAGCCGGTTGGGAGGCGTGGACGGTAACTTCCGGCTCAATGATTCGACCACGTTCGGGTTCCGTGCCGTCGGCTCGCAGAACCGCGACCTCGGTGACCTCGACACGAGCGGCGAGATGTTCGACGCGGTGCTGACCAGTCAGGGACGGAACCTGAGTTATTCGCTCGGCGGCTACAGTATCGATCCGGAGTTCGATTCGGCGGTGGGGTTCGTTCGCCGGCGCGATATCCGTCTGCTCGGCGGCCAGGTTGGCTATCGGTGGTGGCCCGAGAGCTGGCTCATCAACTGGGGCCCTGAGGCCCTTTACACCCGCAACTACAACTTTGAGGACATCCTCGAGGATGAAGTGCGCCAGCTCGGCGCCAACTTCTCGTTCGCCAAGAACATCCGGTTCGGGATGTCGGTGAATCGGGATATGGAGCGGTTCGGCGGGATCAACTTCGACAAGACCCGCTACAGTACCAACCTGTTCGTAAACACGTTCAACACGCTCTCGGTGGGGGGATTCTTCAGCTACGGCGATCAGGTGTTCTTCGGGACGGCGCCGTTTCTGGGCTCCGGCTCCCAGGGCAGAGTGTTCCTAACGGTGCGTCCGCTCAATCGCCTCCAGTCGCAGATCAACATCACCACCAGCCGGCTGATTGATCCGTTCGACGAGATCGAGGTGTTCGACGTCAAGATCTACCGCGCTCTGACCACCTACCAGTTCACCGACCGGCTGCTCCTGCGCAACATCCTCGAGTACAACACCTTCAGTAAGACCGTTGGGGCTAACGTGCTCTTCACCTACCGGGTCAACTCCGGGACGGTGTTCTTTAT
>CAJWMX010000053.1 GCA_913043805.1 uncultured Acidobacteriota bacterium
TTTGATGACGACGGCCGCCGGCTCCTCGAACTCGAGCATGAGCCTGGCCGCGGCGTCGAGATCCAGGAGATTGGTGAACGACAGCACCTTCCCCTGGACGATCTCGGCGCCACCGAAGCCCTGGGCGCCATCGGCGTAGAGCGCCGCCGGCTGGTGGGGGTTCTCGCCATACCGCAGCATCTGCTGCCGCAACGCCTTCAGGACGAGCCGCTCAGGAGTCAGCCGGTCACCGCGCCCCCGCGCTTGAACCCGTCTCCCGTTGCCTCGACGGCGGCGAGCGCCGCCGCGATCGTCTCGTCGTAGGCGTGGGTGTGAGCAAACGCCTTGGCCGCGAGCGAAAGCCGGAAGTTCGCGGACGGACCGCGCTCCCGGTCGAGTTGCTCCATCGCCTCTCGGTAGTCGGACGGATCGACCACGATCATCACGTCGCGGAAGTTCTTCGCCGCCGCCCGCACGAGCGTCGGCCCACCGATGTCGATCTCCTCGATCAGGGCGTCGACCGTCGTGCTGGGGTCGGCGGCCGCTCGCGCGAACGGATAGAGATTCACGACCACCACATCGATCGGCACGATCCCCTGGGCCTCGAGCGCCTCAAGATCATCGGGACGATGACGCCGGGCCAGGATGCCGCCATGGACGGCGGGGTGAAGGGTTTTGACCCGACCATCCATCATCTCGGGGAAGCCGGTGACCGACGACACGGCCGTCACGGTCAACCCGGCTTCGGCCAGGGTCCGCGCCGTCCCGCCCGTCGAAACCAGCTCATAGCCGCGAGCACTCAGCCCCCTGGCGAAATCGACCAGATTCGTCTTGTCGGACACGCTCAGTAGCGCACGCATGAGTTACTTGTTCTCCTCTGTTCCAGGACCGGCGGTCCGTCTTCTTGACAATGATTGACCCGCTGATTACGATGCCTCTACTGGCACATGGGTGAGACCCGCAGGCCGCGCACGCGGTCTTTTTTTGTGCCTCCCAAGGCGACCCGGTCGTCCTTGGACTCGTAAGCCGGGGCGGCAAGAGCCGCCCACAAGCACGTCAGGGGAAGCAAGATGCGCATCACAGGCAAGGTCAAGTGGTTCAACAACGCCAAGGGCTACGGATTCATCGAACGCGAAGGCGGTAGCGATGTATTCGTGCACTTCTCGGCGATTCAGGGCAACGGTTTCCGGACGCTCGAGGAAGGTCAGGGCGTCGAGTTCGAGATCGTGGATGGCCCCAAAGGGCCACAGGCCGGCAACGTCACGCGGGCCGAATAGACACTCTTCGACTGGCTCGGATACCGCGCGGCATCCGGGCCGGTCGCGCTTCTCCCCCTCCTCCCGCGCTGATCCCGCCCCCCAACCTGGCATCACCCGTTTCCGAGCCCTTGGAAGGGCCCTGGACGCCCCTCCTCACGCGCTCGCATCCCTCGTTCCCACAGCGTCGCGTAGGTTCTATATCGCTGGACCAACGTGCTGAAACGGAACCTCGGTGTCGCCGATCCAATCGAGACGCGCTCCCAACGCTTGACGATGCGCTCGACCGCCGCCCGCAGCTCGAGCGGAGGACGGGGCCGCTGGCCGCCGAAGTAGAGGGTGTACTCGATCTCGAGCTTTCGCAGCGACGCGTCCAGACGCTGGAGGTCAGCTTCGAGCTCACCCCGATCCGTCGGATCACGAGGGGGGGGGGCGCCATGGCTAGTCGCGAATGAGATACCAGAACAACGGCAGCCAGAGCTCTCGCGCGTACGGGATGGGCCGATCATCGATCAGGACTTCGGTCCCTTCCCGGGGCCCGACCAGCTCGAACAGGCTCCGAAGCACTCGGGCCTGCGACGGCAGAAACCGCGCCCGATGCCGCTCGGCCTCGCCCGAGCCCGTCACGCGGTACTCGGTTGCCTGCGTGGCCAGCTCGATCGCGCGGGCGTCTTCCTCTCCGGGCATCGACCGGAACACCAGGGTCAACGAGAACGGCCGTTCAGTCCGGTCACCCAGCAGAATCTCGCGCAGATCCGGATCCACGAGCGCGAGTTCGTCGTCGGTCGGATGCTCCGGAACGTCGGGGTAGGGCCAGAAACGATCCGACGGCCGGTATTCGCGAGCGGCGGTGGGCTCGGAGGTGTCAGCTGGGGAGGAGGCCTTGCTCATGGGTCGCGTCGGTCGTGATGGTATCCTGAACTTCCGGGAGGCGGCAAGGCTGCCGGGGCTGTCGACCGGCCTCCCGGACACTCCATGACAACACCACGAATGCTTCCGTCCATCGACGACCTACGCCGTCGAACGGGCGTGGAGCAGCTGATGCGCACCTACGGCGCGGAGGCCACCCTCAGCGTGCTGCGCGCGGTGACCGACCGTCTGCGTGACGGGCTTCTGGCCGGAACCGCCGAGGATGTTCAGAGCCGCGAGGACGCGGCCCGGCGGCTCGAGGCGGCGGCCCGAGACCAGCTCGCGGAGCGGTTCACCCCCTCGCTCCGCAGCGTGATCAACGCCACCGGGGTCATTGTCCACACCAACCTCGGTCGAGCCCCACTCGCGGCGCCCGCCGCCATGCACGCGGCAGATCTCGCTGGCGCGTACGGCAATCTCGAGTTCGACCTAGAGCATGGGGGCCGCGGCGCGCGGTCGATCCACGCCGAGGAGGTACTGCGGCTGGTCACCGGGGCGCCAGCGGCGGTCGTGGTGAACAACAACGCCGCCGCCGTGATGCTCTTGTTGGCTGCGCTAGCCAACGGGCGTGAAGTGATCGTGTCCCGAGGCGAGCTCGTGGAGATCGGCGGCGGCTTCCGCGTGCCCGACGTCATGCGCCAGTCCGGGGCCGTGGTACGCGAAGTCGGCACCACCAACAAGACACGCGCCGCCGACTACGCGGCCGCCATCAGCGACCGGACCGGACTGATCCTCCGCATCCACCCCTCCAACTTCCGGATCGAAGGCTTTACCGAGCGTCCGACGGTCGAGGAGCTCGTCGGCCTGGGTCGCCGGTTCGACATCCCGGTCGCCGAGGACCTGGGCAGCGGACTGATCGAGCCCACCACGGTCCCCGCGCTCAGCGACGAGCCGACGGTCCGCGGGAGCGTATCGGCCGGTGTCGACGTGTGCTGCTTCAGCGGCGACAAGCTACTCGGGGGACCGCAGGCGGGCATCCTCGTCGGCTCGCCCTCGGCGCTGGACCCGATTCGTACGCACCCGCTGATGCGCGCGCTCCGAGTCGACAAGCTGACCTACGCGGCGCTCGAGGCGACGCTGCTCGAGCATGCGCGAGGACGGGCACAAGACACGATACCCGTCGTGCGAATGCTTCACGCCGACGTCGACGAGATCGGCACGCGGGCGTCAGCGCTTGCCAGCCGGCTGGCTGACCATGACCTGCTGCGCGCCGAGGTAGTCGACGGGATGTCGACGGTCGGCGGCGGCAGCGCCCCGGGCTCCGCGCTCCCGACCCGCCTGGTCCGACTCACCCCCACGACCGGCTCGTCGACGGAGCTCGAGCAACGGCTTCGCAGCCTTTCTCCCCCGGTCGTCGCGCGAGTGGAACAGGACGCCGTGCTGCTCGACCTCCGGACCGTTCTTCCGGAACAGAACGAACAGCTGGCGACGCTGCTCGGCGACCTCACCCCGCGGTAGTCGGCTCGGCGGACAGCAGCCGCGCCAGCGTGGCGCGAGCGATGGCGGCCAAGGGCAGAGGTGCCACAGCCTCAAGCAGGGTCACGGCAAAGAGCAGCGACCACCCGCCGGCGCGGACTCGCAACGGCCGATCAGCGTCGCAACCGGCGAACACCACCTCCCGGGCGCACGGATCGGCGAACGACATCCAGACCGCGGCCAGATCGGTCGCGGGGTCGCCAGCAGTGAGATCTCCCCAGTCCAGAACTCCGGACACCCGGCCACTGTCGACCACCAGGTTGCCGGGGTGCAGGTCACCGTGGATCCAGACCGCCCGCGGTGGTGGAGGCGCCTCCACGGCGCGGCTCCAGCAACGGCGGATGGCGCCCACGTCGAGCGACTCGACCTCAGCCAGGCGATTCAGGCGACGCGCAAACGTCTCGGCACGGTCCCAGAGGGGTACGCTGCGGTAGCGGTTCCGTGGCGCCTCGGCTGGAGGCGGCTGATGCAAGGCGCGAAAGAACTCGCCCAGACGCGTCGCCTGGGTAGGGTCGGGCGATTGACAGTCGGCCGTGGAGCCAGGCAGCCAGCGGACGATAGTCCAGGACCATGGCACGTGGTCGGTCGGCGCGCCGACCCGGACGGCCCGGGGAAGGCGAGGGGCCAGCACACCCAGCCAGCGCTGCTCATGGCGGATGAGCTCGGCGGCCAGTGACCGGCGCGGCACCCTCACGGCAAGCGACGACCCGAGCCGGAACATCGCGTTATCCCAGCCTTCGCCGAGGGGTTGGAGCGGCAGCGCCTCGAGATCCGGGTGCTGGGTCCTGAGCAGGGCACGCACCAACGGTGCGCGATCTGGATGTCGGCAGGAGGGAGTCCGCTCGTCACGACCGTCCCCCTCCGCGGACGCAGTCAGACCGACGGGGCGACTTCTTCGCGGTTACGATGCGGGCAGGTCGCGCAGCTGAGCGGCTCACCGTCGGGCCCGACCGCTTCGGGACCGCCACACGAACCGCGCAAACAGCGGCCACTGAAGATGACGCCGACGGCCATGATCACCATGATCAGCGCCATGGCGCCGAGGGTCAGGAGAAAGATCGCCATCGAGTTCATTCTAGTCCAGTCGCCGACGGCGACCCGTCCCTCAGCGACTCGAATCCAGCCGTCGCCCGCGCGCTGATCGAGCCGTCTTCTCCGCGAATCAGAAACAACGCCGCGAGCTCCAATTCCTCCGCCAGGGCATACCCCGCCTCCGGCCCCAGCACTTCGAGCGCCGTTGCCAACCCATCAGCCTCGAGACACGAGTCGGCGACCACCGTCACCGAGGTCAGGCGGTGCGTGACGGGATGGCCCGTCCGCGGATCGATGGTGTGGGACAACAGACGACCCTCGACCTCGCGAACGTTCCTGTAGTCGCCGGAGGTGGCCATGGCGCCACGAGGGAGCGGCACGACCTCCTTGATCCCTCCCTCGGCGGTCGGGCGCTCGATCGCGATCCGCCAGGGTCGGCCTCCGGGGTTGGTCCCGCGTGCCACCACCTCGCCACCCACCTCGACCATGAAACGGTGGTGGCCACGGCGGGCCACCGTCTCGGCCACGCGGTCTACCGCGTACCCTTTCGCCACCGCGGACAGATCGACCTCGACCTCGGGCAGCGCCTTTCGGATCGTCGGGATCCGGGCATCGAGCTCGAGTCGATCGAGGCCGGTCGCCTCCAACAGCTCCTGCACGCGCGCACCGTCCGGCGGGAGGACCGCCGGCTCTTCCGGCCCGAATCCCCAGGCATTCACGAGCGGTCCGACCGTGATATCCAGCGCGCCCCCGCTGGCTCTCCCGATGGCGATCGCCCCCGCGACCACGTCGAAGGTCTGAGCCGACACCGCGATCGGCTCGGTATGCCGAGCCTGGTTGAAACGGGACACCTCGGAGTCCGAGCGGTAGTGCGACATCTCCGACTCGATGCCGTCGAGGACCTGCTGAATCTCCTCCGCCAGCGCTGCCTCGTCGACCACCACCCCCACGTCCGGCACCACCCGCACCAGATAGGTGGTCCCCATGGTCCCACCCTCGAACGCCACCGACGCCGCCTCGTCGCCCCCCGAGGCACACCCCACCCCAAGCCCTACGATCCCGAACCAGGCGAAGAGGGATGCCGTTCTCATGGTTCTTATGACGTCAGGAGCGCCGGCCGCCGGAGCACTCCGCACGGCCGGTCACCCCATTCTCCCAACCAAGCGGGAAATCCTGGCGAGGCGTTCGTCTGGCAAGGCGCGAGGAGAGAGCAACCCGGGTGGTTGCGACCGACGAAGCAACGCCGCCAGACGGACGCCTCGCCAGGATTCCCCTAGCCGAAGTCGTCGAAGAGGATGTTCTCCCGTTCGACGCCGAGCGAGTCGAGCATGTCCATGCACGCCTTGAGCATCATCGGCGGCCCGCACAGGTAGTACTCGATGTCTTCGGGAGCGGGATGATTCGACAGGTAGTTGTCGAGCACGACCTGGTGGATGAAGCCGGTGTCACCGGTCCAGTTGTCTTCGGGCAGCGGCTCGGACAGCGCCAGGTGCCACTCGAAGTTACTGCTCTCCTTGGCGATCGTGTCGAAGTCGTCCATGTAGAACGCTTCGCGGAGACTCCGGGCGCCATACCAGTAGGTGACCTTCCGGTCGGTGGAGAGACGACGGAACTGATCAAAGATGTGCGACCGCATCGGCGCCATGCCGGCGCCGCCGCCGATGAACATCATCTCCGCCTTGGTCTCCTTGGCGAAGAACTCGCCAAACGGGCCCGAGATGGTCACCTCGTCGCCCGGCTTCAAGCTGAAGATATAGGAGCTCATCTTCCCGGGAGGGATCCCTTCCGGCGCCCGGGGCGGGGGGGAAGCCACCCGCACGTTGAGCATGATGATCCCGCGCTCCTCGGGGTAGTTGGCCATCGAATACGCGCGTGTGACCGGTTCCTCGACCGTCGACACATACCGCCACAGATTGAACTTGTCCCAATCGGGCCGGTATTCCTCCTCGATGTCGAAGTCCGCGTAGTTCACGGTGCTTGGAGGCGCCTCGATCTGGATGTACCCGCCAGCGCGGAACGGGACCGACTCGCCCTCAGGTAGCTCCAGCACCAGTTCCTTGATGAAGGTGGCCACGTTGTGGTTCGACCGGACCTTACATCGCCACTGCTTGACGCTGAACACCTCTGGCGGCAGCTCGATCGCCATGTCCTGCTTGACCTTGACCTGACATGACAAGCGCACACCGTCCCGGGCCTCGCCGCGTGAGATGTGACTCGTTTCGGTGGGCAGGATCGCGCCGCCCCCCTCGCACACGGTGACCGTGCACACTCCGCAGCTGCCCTTCCCGCCGCAGGCGGAAGGAATGAAGATACGGTTCGCGGCCAGCGTCCCGAGCAGCGTCCCGCCAGCCGTCGTCTGCAGCGCCTTGTCAGGATCTCCATTGACGGTGATCGTGACGTCGCCGGTGGCCACAAGCTGCCGCCGGGCAAGCATCAGCAGACCGACCAGGGCCACGATGGTGAAGGTGAACATCCCGACGCCGAGCACGACGGTCGTCACAGCTGCACCCCCGCGAAGGCCATGAAGCCGATGGCCATCAAGCCAACGATGATGAACGTCAGACCGAGCCCGCGCAGCCCCTCGGGCGGGTTGCTATAGCGCAACCGCTCCCGGATCCCCGCCAGCGCAATGATCGCCAGCGCCCAGCCCACGCCAGACCCGAATCCGAAGACCGCGCTCTCGGCCAAGTTGTAGTTGCGCTCCATCATGAAGAGCGAGGCCCCGAGGATGGCGCAGTTCACCGCGATCAGCGGCAGGAAGATCCCGAGCGCCGCGTAGAGCTTCGGCACGAACCGGTCGAGCGTCATCTCGACGATCTGGGTCATCGCCGCGATCGTGCCAATGAAGGTCAGGAACCCGAGAAACGACAGGTCAATGTCGGCCAGGTCGGGCGATGCCCACGCCAGAGCCCCGGGACGCAACGCGTAGTTGTAGACGACGTTGTTCAGCGGCACGGTGACCGTCAGCACGAAGATGACGGCCGCCCCCAGGCCGATCGCGGTCGACACCCGCTTCGACACCGCGAGGAACGAGCACATGCCGAGAAAGAAGGCGAGCGCCATGTTCTCGACGAAGATGGCCTTCACGGCCAGGTTCAGGTACTGCTCCATCACACTAGTCCTGCTCGACCTGGTCAGGCTTCCAGACCCGGATGGCCCAGATGAAGAAACCGATGATGAAGAACGCGCCCGGTGACAGCACCATCAACCCGTTCGGGATATACCAGCCTCCTTCGCTCGCCAGTGCGAACACCTGCACATCCAGGAGCGCCCCGGAGCCGAATAGCTCGCGAATGAGCGCCGTTCCGGCGAGGATGACGGCGTATCCAAGCCCGTTTCCGATGCCGTCGATCACGCTCATCGAGGGTGGGTTCTGCATGGCATAGGCTTCGGCCCGCCCCATGATGATGCAGTTGGTGATGATGAGTCCGACGAACACCGAGAGCTGCTTGGAGATCTCGAACAGATACGCCTTCAACACCTGATCGACCACGATCACGAGCGACGCGATGATCGTCAGCTGGACGATGATTCGGATGTTGGTGGGGATCTGGTGCCGCAGCAAGCTGACGAACAAGTTGGAGAAGAGCAGCACGAACACCACGGCCACGCTCATCACCAGGGCCGTGTCCATCTTGGTCGTGACCGCCAGCGCCGAACAGATCCCGAGCACCTGGAGCGCGATCGGGTTGTTGTTGAACAGCGGGTCGATGAGGGCGTCACGCGACTTGGACATGGCTACGCCTCCCCACGCAAGCGATCGAGATAGGGCCCGAACCCGTCGCCGCCCAACCAGTACCGCACGAGGTTGGTGACGCCGCGACTGGTGATGGTCGCGCCACTGAGGCCGTCCACCTCGTAGGGCGCCTCGGTGACGCTACCCGCGACGCCCTTGACGACGCTGACCGTCGGCGCGAGGCTGTCGTCGAAAGCGAGGCGTCCCGGCCAGAGGGCCTTCCACCCGGGATTGTCCACTTCTCCGCCAAGACCGGGCGTTTCCTTGTGCTCGTAGAAGGTGAGACCTCGGACCGTTCTGAGATCCCCCTCGAGAGCGACGAACCCATACAGCGTGCCCCAGAGCCCGAGTCCCTCGACCGGCAGGACCACCCCGTCCAGCGCACCGGCGTCGTCGCGAAGCTCGTAGACGAGTGCATGGTGAGGCACTCGCAGCACCCTCGCGTCATTCTCCGTCGCCGGCTCACTCGTGTCCGGAGCGATCGAGGCCGCGCGCTGGTCATAGGTGCTGGCGTCGACCGCGGGGTCGACCTCACCCGTCGCGAGCGAGATCACCACCAGGTCGATTGGCGCGAAGCGCTCGGCGACGGCAGCTTCGTCCAGCGACTCACCGTCCTCGGCGAGCCCCAGGGCGAGCAAGACGTTCTTCTGCTTGTCCAGCAGCGCGTTGCGGTCCTGTCGATCGGCCAGCGCCACGGCGGCCGACGACACCACCACGGCGCAGGCCAGACAGACGGCGGCCGCGAAACCGAGGTTGTAACCGACGCTACCCTGCATGACGCACGCTCCTTCGTCGCACGTTGGACTGCACCACGGCGTAGTCGATCAGTGGCGCGAACAGATTCATGAACAAGATGGCCAGCATCATTCCCTCCGGGTAGGCGGGATTGACCACACGGATGAGCACCACCAGGACGCCGATCAGAAAGCCATAGACGTAGTGTCCGCGCAAGGTGGCGGGTCCGGACACGGGGTCGGTGGCCATGTAGACGGTACCGAACGCCCATCCTCCCAGCAGGAAGTGCCAGAGTGGCGTGACCTCGAAGAACGGATTGGTCGCCGACCCGATCGTGTTGAGCAGCAGCGCCGTGAGCAACGTCCCGACGGTCACGCTGGCCATGATGCGCCAGGAACCGATGCCGGTCGCGACCAGGATCACCGCGCCGACCAGACAGGCCAGAACGGAGGTCTCTCCCATCGATCCCGGTACCAATCCGATGAAGGCCTGCCACGGATCGAGGCTCGAGGTCACGCCGGCGAGGCCGCTCTCGGTCGCGCGCGCGAGCGCGGTCGCGCCGCTATAGCCGTCGGCGCCAGTCTGGGCGGCAACCCAGACCGCGTCGCCCGAGAGCTGGGCCGGATAGGCGAAGAAGAGGAACGCGCGTCCGGTCAGCGCCGGATTGAGCACGTTCATGCCGGTGCCCCCGAAAATCTCCTTCCCCACCACGATCCCGAAGGTGATTCCGAGCGCAACCTGCCACAGCGGAACCGTGGCAGGCAGGACCAGCGGGAAGAGCATGCCCGTCACGAGCATCCCTTCGTTGACCTCATGGCCACGGACCACGGCAAAAAGCACTTCCCACAACCCGCCGACCGCGAAGGTAACGACGAGGACCGGCACGAAGTAGAGCGCCCCATGGACCAGGCAGGCCCACAGATCTCCGGGGTCGAAACTCAACCCCAACGCCTCCATCGCTCCCGTCTGCCAGGTATCCAGCGGAGCCGCGCCGGCGGCGATGGCCAGATGCGCCTGGTAGCCGGTGTTGTAGAGCGCCATGGCGATGCAACCGCCCAGGGCGATCACCACCGTCATCATCAGGCGCTTCATGTCGAGCGCGTCACGAACGTGCGGCGCTTCGCGGGTGACCTCGCCCGGCGTGTAGAGGAAGGTGTCCTGCGCCTCCCAGAGCGGATACAACCGCTCGAGGCGTCCACCTTTCTCGAAGTGATGAGCCTGCCGATCGAGCAGGTCGCGCAGGAACTTCATCCTTCCGCCTCGAGCGTGGTGAGCACCGCCCGCAGGGAGGCGCCATGGTCCATCTTGCTGGGGCACACGAAGGTGCAGAGGGCGAGGTCCTCCTCGTCGAGTTCGAGGCACCCGAGCTCTTCGGCCCGCTCCACGTCCTGGACCGCCAGCGCACGTAGCAATGGGGTGGCCAGCAGGTCCATCGCCATGACGCCCTCGTAGAGACCGATCGGCACGATGGCGCGGCGCGAACCGTTCGTGTTCGTCGTGAAGGCGAACCGCCGTCCGGGCAACAGCTTGGACAGGAACGACCGCGAGGCCGAGAACTTGCCGGCCCCGGGCGCCAGCCAGCCAAGCAGTTCGCGATCCGGGCCCTCCCGCAGGAGGCAGATCTGGCGGTGATAGCGGCCCAGGTAGCCGGCG
>CAJWMX010000054.1 GCA_913043805.1 uncultured Acidobacteriota bacterium
GTCGAACTCGTCCTGGGCCGCCGCGCTCAGGATGTCACGCCGATGGACGAGGCCGACGATATCGTCGGGATCGTTCTCCCAGACCGGCACGCGGCTGTGCGGGAGCAGGCCTTCGTTGCACGCCGCTTCCGCGAGTCGGGTGGCGACCGGCAGGGTGAACAGGACCGGACGAGGGGTCATGATCTCGGCGGCGGTCCGGCCTTCCAGCGCTAGGACGTTGCTGATGACGTCGGCTTCGTGCGGTTGCAGATCGCCGGAACGGAGCCCCTGTCGCACCATTAGCAGCAGTTCCTCGTCCGAGACCCGCTCCGCTTCGTGGCCAGAGGCCACCAGTCTGGTGACGCCGCGACTTAGCCAGATGATCGGACTGAACAGCATGACGAGCGCCTCGAGCGGCCGAGCGATGGGCCCGGCAAGTTGCCGCGCGTACACCACGCCGGCGGTCTTGGGCACGATCTCGGAGAAGAGCAGGATGGCGAGGGTGAAGAGCGCCGAGAAGTAACCGATCGCGACCGAATCCAGGACCCGCGCCGCGATGGCGCCGGCCAGGGCCGCGCCGCCGGTGTTGGCAACGGTGTTCAGCGAGAGGATGGCCGCGATCGGGCGGTCCACATGGGAGCGCAGGCGGCGCAGGACGGCGCCGCTCGCCCGACCCTCCCGTTCGAGGATGTCGATCTGCGAGAGCGGGACCGAGTAGAGCACCGCCTCGAACAACGAGCAGGCTCCCGAGGTGATGACGACGAGCCCCACGACCAGCACCAGTTCGAGCATGGCGCTATGGTCCGGCCTTGGCGAGCCGGATGCAACCCGCCGAGGCTCACCGCGCCCTCGGGCACGGTGAGCCTCGGCGGGTTCCGACTATCTGGGGGTCTCCAGGAACCGCAGCAACTCGCTGTCGGTCCCCAGGATGAAGAACGTGTCCGGATCCATCGTCCGCTCGTAGGTCTCGAGCGACTTGGTGAACGCGTAGAACCCGGCGTCACTGCCGTAGGCGTCGGCATAGACCTGCGTGGCCTCGGCGTCGGCGCTGCCCCGGATTTCTTCGGCGGACCGGAAAGCCTCGGACTGGATCTGCGCCAGATCGCGCTCGCGCTCACCCTGGATGCGGGCCGATTCGCCACGACCCTCCGACCGGAACTCCTCGGCGATCCGCTGGCGCTCCGCGATCATCCTGGCGAACACGTCCTGTTGTACGTCGGCGATGTAGTTGATCCGTTTGAACCGCAGATCGAGGAGCTCGATCCCCAGTTCGCCGACGGCCGCGGTAGCTGCTTCCATGATCTCCGTTGTGATCTGATCGCGGCCGATCTCGATCGGTTCGAGGATCTCCTCTTCGTCGAGGCCGGTGGTTGCCGTGTCGAGCGGTTCTCGATTGCTGCTCCGGACGATCTCGATCAGATCGTGCCGGGCCACCGCATTCCGCGTCTCGCCATCGAGGATGTCGTCCAGTCGCGACTGCGCGCCTCGTTCATCACGGAGTCGCTGAAAGAACAGCAGCGGGTCGGTGATACGCCAGCGAGCGTAGGTGTCCACCCAGATGAAGCGACGATCGCGTGTCGGTACCTGGTTCGGGAAGCCGTCCCATTCGAGGAACCGCTTTTCGAACATGTTGGCGCGCTGGACGAACGGCAGCTTGAAATGCAGCCCCGGCTCCGTCACCGGCTCGCCGACCGGCTCGCCGAACTGCGTGATGATGGCCTGGTTGACCTCGCTGACGGTGTAGACCGAGCTGCCGACCAGAAACGTCACGATGAGAAGCGCCACGATGATGATTGGTTGACTGCGATTCACTGGTCACCTCCCGCCTGCGGCGCGGCGCCCGTCAGCGGGGCGACCGCGGCTCTGGAGCCGCCATCCAGCGACAACAACGGCAGCACGCCGGTTGCCCCTTCGGCCACGAACACCTTGCGTCCCACCGACGGAAGGATCCGCTGCATGGTCTCGAGATACAGCCGACGTCTGGTCACGTCCGGGGCTTGACGGTAGGCGGCCTCGACGGCCGCGAATCTGGCCGCTTCGCCCTCGGCCCGGTTGACCCGGTCCAGCGCGTAGCCTTCGGCCTGGAGGATGGTCTGTTCCGCCTCGCCTCGAGCTCTCGGAATCACCGCGTTGTACTCGGCCAGCGCCTCGTTGATCAGTCGGTCGCGTTGCTGCTGCGCCTGACTCACCTCGTCCCAGGACGGCTTGACCGGGTCGGGCGGGTTGACGTCCTGCAGCACGACCTGGTCGATGGCGATGCCCATCTGATACTGGTCCGCGAGGGTCTGGAGTCGCGCTTCGACCGTGGACTCGATCTCCTGTCGGCCCACGGTGACGACTTCGGTGACCGTGCGGTCGCCAACCGTCTCCCGCATCACTGCCTCGTTCATGGCCCGGAAGGTATCGTCGAGGTTCCGCACCCGGAACAGGAATTCGTAGGGGTCGTTGACGCGATACTGGACGATCCACTCGACGACGGCGACGTTCAGATCGCCGGTGAGCATTACCGACTCATCGGCGAACTGGCGCTCCTGGGTCGCATACTCGGTGCGGACGCCTGCATCCACCGTCCGGAACCCGAACTCGTGCTTGAGCTGCCTCTGCACCGGTACCCGCATGACCTGCTCTATGAACGGGACCTTCGCGTGGAGCCCGGGTTCACTGGTCCGGACGTATCGCCCGAATCGCAGCACGACCCCGACTTCTTCAGGCTGGACCTGATACAGAGCGCCGGCCACCGCGGCCAAGCCGACCAGGGCCAGGACCCCGACGACCATCGCGCGCCAGGGAATCTTCGGCACCTTGATCTTCTTCACGTCAACGACGCGAAAGTTGTCGTCCATGACTGCTCCTTGAAAATGGCCCGAGTCTGACCCGACCCCGACCGCTGGTTTCTTATCCCACTCTACCCTGGAGCACCGGCGACGAGGCTATTGACGCCGGTACGGTGTCTCTTCTTGTGTACTACGTCGGATCCCCAGGAAGATTCGCTGGGTCAGGCCTTCACACGTGGCACAACACGCGGAGCCAAGCGCGGCGTGGCGTCACCGGTGGCAGGAGTATCGGCTGCTGGTGGACGGTTTTCGACAGCGGTTCTTCGAGAGCGAGGTGGTCGCCGCGGCGGGGGACTCCCGTCTCACCGCCCTCTGGGTGGCGGCGGTGTTCACGAGCAGGCGGTACTTCATGGCGTCGGAGGATAGCATCTCGCGCGTTTCTGTGCGCAAGTTCACGCAACCACCCCGGTGGCCGGCTCTACGATCGCCTCATGAAGAGCCTGTCCTGGCGTCTTGTCGTTCCTGCTCTGCTGCTACTCGTGGTCGTGGGGCCGGTCGACGCGGGCCAGTCCGACGCCGATACATCTCGAACCCCGTGGGGGGGCCCGATCTGCAGGGCGTGTGGGATTTCCGGTCGGTGACCCCCCTGGAGAGGCCTGCCGAGTTCGAGAATCAGGAGTATCTGCACCCGTTGGCGGCGGCCGAGGTGGAGCTCTGGGGCGACCCCGGAACCGAGCTGGCGGGCGGCAACCGGACCGCGCTGATCGTGGACCCGCCGCCGATGGGCCGGAAGACCGGATCCTAAGCGCTCGGTGTCTGCAGTGGACGACCACGCCGCTGGCCCCGACCTATTCCAACAACAACATCCAGATCTTCCAGGCGCCGGACTTGGTGGTCGTCTATCTCGAGATGGTGCACGACGTACGGGTGATTCCGCTCGACGGCCGACGCCGTCTCACGCCCCGGATCCGACAATGGCGAGGTGACGCTCGAGGGTGGTGGGAGAGCGATACTCTGATCGTCGAGACGACCAATTTCTCTGCCGCCTCGACGTTCTTCGGTAAGGGCCCGTCGCTCCGGCTGATCGAGCGGTTTACCCGTCTGTCCGAAGACAAGTTGCACTACGAGTTCACCGTTGATGCCCCGGCATCGTTCGTCGCTCCCTGGACCGCGGTGTTGCCGATGCAGCCGACCGCGGGCGGCATCTTCGAGTACGCGTGCCACGAGGGGAATCGTGGCATGGAGAACCTGCTGATCGCCGCTCGCCTCGCCGAACGTGACGCGCCCTAGCCTAGACGCCGCGGCGATGCCCGGTTTCTCGGCGAGGAACCACTAGGTCAGCGCTCGGCCCAGCGGGCCTTCACCCACTCGCCACCCTGGGTAAGGGGACCGGGGCTCATGCGGAAGTGGCCGACGCCCTCCAGCGGCAGAAACTCCACCGTCTGGTCCCGTCCTTCCATCTGCCGGAACAGTTGTGCCGCCGGCTCGAATGGCACCACTTCGTCGTCGCGCGCGTGAATGATGAACACCGGCATGTCGCCGACCTGCTCGGCGGCCTCGCTGTTGGCGCGCGCCGCCATCGGGATGGCGGCCGTGAAGAGATCAGGGTGTCGGCTGGCCATGTACCAGGTTCCCGCGCCGCCCATGCTGAACCCGGTCACGAGAATCTTCGTGCGATCGACGGCGTAGTTCTCGAGCACCCAGTCGAGCACGGCCATCACGCCCTTCTCGCTGTTCTCGTTCGTCCAGCGGCGGTCCGGCGCGTCTGGCGACACGATGATGGCGCCCCAGTCCTGGAGGCCCGGCGCCGCCATGCTGCGAAGGAACTGCATTCCGTAGCCGGGACCCGGAGAGCCGCCTGGGTGGAGCGCCAGAATCAGCGGCACCTCCGTCGATCCGTCATAGTCGCGGGGCACCCAGAAGCCGTAGGTGACCTGACCGACGCCGTCGACCTCCATCATCCGATTGTGCAAGCCCGCCCCGGGCGGCGCCTGGAGCAGAGTACCGAGTAACGCGGTCGTGAGCAGCCAGCGCATGGCGCGATCTCCTTGGTTCGGTGAATCGTCCGCTCGGGCGTGAGGCGTGGGGTTGCCGCGCGGTCATTATAATCTTCGGGAGATGTCGGTCCGCACGCGCTTTGCCCCCAGTCCCACCGGTTACCTGCACATCGGCGGCGTCCGCACGGCGCTGTTCAACTGGCTGTTCGCCCGTCACCATGGAGGCCAGTTCCTGCTCCGTATCGACGATACGGATGCCGATCGGAACGTCGCCGAGGCGCTGCAGCCCATCCTGGACGGGTTCCGCTGGTTGGGGCTCGAGTGGGACGAGGGACCGGAGGTCGACGGGCCTCACGCGCCCTACTACCAGTCGCGTCGTGGCGAGCGCTACCGGGACGCGGTTGGGCGCCTGCTCGAGAGCGGCGCCGCGTATCGGGATTACGCCACGTCGGAAGAGGTGGAAGCGGAGCGGGAGGAGGCGCAGCAGGCGAAGCGACGGTTCATTTACAGCCGACGCTTCATGGCCGAGACCGACGCGCAGGCGGCGGCGTTCGAGGCCGAAGGGCGTCGCGCCGTCGTACGGCTGAGAATGCCGCGCGAGGGCGTCTGCCAGTTCGAGGATCTGGTGCGCGGCCCGGTCGAGTTCGAGTGGGCGCTCGAGCAGGACCACGTCATCCAGCGGGTTGACGGTTCGCCGCTCTATCACCTGGCCAGCTCCGTCGACGACCACGATTTCGAGATCACCCACGTGATTCGGGCCGTCGAACACCTGTCGAACACGCCCCGGCAAATGTTCATCACCGAGGCGCTGGGCTACACCCCGCCGCGGTTCGCGCATCTCCCGTATGTCGCGGCGCCGGGGAGCAAGGAGAAGCTCAGCAAGCGCAAGCTGGACAAGTATCTGCAGCATCACGAGTTCAAGCGGCTGCACGAACAGGGCGCTGGGATCGCCACCGCCCTGGGTGTGGATGTTCGACCGGAGACCTTCAGCCCTGTCGTCGTCGACTTCTACCGTCAGGTGGGCTATGACCCGGAGGCCCTGGTCAACTACCTGCTGCTCCTCGGATGGTCGCTCGACGACCATACCGAGACCTTCACTCGCGATGAGATGGTGCGGTCCTTTTCCCTGGAGCGGGTGAATCGTGCCGAAGCGAGCTTCGACCCGCAGAAGCTGCTGGCGTTCCAGGAGCGCCGGATGCAGGCGCTCGCCGTGGACGAGCGCGTGCATAAGGTGTTGCCGTTTCTCGAACAGACCGGGTTGGTGGCGACTCCCGTCGATGAGGTGAAGCGCGCTCGGACCCGAAGCGTGGTCGAGGCAGCGGGCGACCGAATCAAGGTGGCTGGCGATATCCTCGAGTACCCGGAGTTCTTCCTGGATGACGACGCGTTCGAGTACGACGCGAAGGCGTTCGCGAAGCGGGTCGCCAAAGAAGGCGCGGCGCCGCTGCTGCAGCAGTTTCGCAATAGGCTTCGCGATCTGCCGGAGTTCGGGGCGGCCGAGCTCGAGCAGGCGCTCCACGCCTTCGTCGAGGCCGAGGGGATCAAGATCGGCCAGATCATCCACGCCGTCCGTGTGGCGGTCACTGGCAAAGGGGTCGGGTTCGGGCTCTTTGAGGGCCTGGCGATCCTTGGGCAAGGGGCCTGCCTCCGGCGGATCGACCGGGCGCTCGCCCAGGTGAGCGCGACCGAGTCCTAGGCGCGATTCATGAGCAACGACAAAACGTCCGAGACCGAGGGCGCCGAAGCGCCGTCCACCAGCGGGCTGGACTTCATCCGGCAGATCGTCGCCGAAGACCAGCAGAGAGGGAAGCACGACGGTCGTGTGCACACCCGGTTCCCTCCGGAACCGAACGGCTACCTGCACATCGGTCACGCCAAGTCGATCTGTCTCAATTTCGGCCTGGCGACCGAGCATGGCGGGCGGTGCAACCTCCGGATGGACGACACCAATCCGACCACCGAGAGCGAGGAGTACGCGCGCGCGATCGAGGAAGACGTCAAATGGCTCGGTTTCGACTGGGGTGAGGGGTTCTACTACGCCTCGGACTACTTCGAACAGCTGCACGAGTACGCCCTGCAACTCATCCGCGACGGCAGGGCATACGTGTGCGACCTCCGAGGCAAGGAGGTCAGCGAGTATCGGGGGCTCTGGAACGAGCCGGGGCGCGACAGTCCCTATCGCACCCGTTCGATCGAAGAGAACCTCGACCTGTTCGCCCGGATGCGGGCGGGTGAGTTCGAGGACGGCTCACGCACCTTGCGGGCCAAGATCGACATGGCGTCGCCCAACATGAACCTGCGCGACCCGGCGATCTACCGGATCCGCCGGGTGCCGCACTACCGGAGCGGGAGCGACTGGTGCATCTACCCGATGTATGACTTCACGCATCCCTTGTCGGATGCGCTGGAGGACATTACCCACTCGCTCTGCACGCTCGAGTTCGAGGATCATCGACCGCTCTACGACTGGTTCTTGGAGCACGTCGACGTGCCATCGCGTCCTCGTCAGATCGAGTTCGCACGCCTGAATCTCAGCTACACGGTGCTCAGCAAGCGCAAGCTCCTGGAACTGGTCGAAGAAGGCCACGTGTCCGGCTGGGACGATCCGCGGATGCCGACGCTCGTCGGGTTCCGGCGCCGTGGTTACACGCCGGAGGCAATCCGGGATTTCTGCGATCGGATCGGTATCGCGAAGGCGAACAGCATCGTCTCCATTGCCCAGCTGCAGGACTCGGTGCGGCAGGATCTCAACCAGAGCGCGCCCCGGGTGATGGGCGTGCTCAGACCGCTGAAGGTCGTCATCGACAACTATCCCGAGGAGCAGGTCGAAGAGGTCGAGGCGGTCAACAACCCCGAGGACGAATCGGCGGGGACGCGACCACTGCCGTTCTCACGCGAGTTGTATGTCGAACGCACCGATTTCCGGGAAGACCCGCCGAAGAAGTACTTCCGGTTGGCTCCGGGACGGGAGGTGCGACTGCGTTACGCCTATTTCATCACCTGCCAGGAAGTGATCAAGGACCCGGAGACCGGTGAGGTGGTGGAGCTCAGGTGCACCTACGACCCGGAGACACGCGGAGGGTATGCGCCTGACGGCCGGAAGGTGCGCGGGACGATCCACTGGGTATCGGCGTCCCACGCGGTCGAGGCCGAGGTGCGCCTCTATGACCACCTGTTCACGAAGATCAACCCCGAGGACGTGGACGAGGGGGGCAGCTACAATGATGCGCTGAACCCCGAATCGCTCGAGACGTTGACCGGGTGCCGGGTGGAGCCGAGCCTCGCCGGCGCGCCGCCCGGGCATCGGGTGCAGTTCGAGCGTCAGGGATACTTCTGTGTGGATGTCGACAGCCGCGACGACCGGCTTGTGGTGAACCGCACAGTCACGCTACGTGACACCTGGGCCAAGATCGAAAAGGCTCAGGGCCAGTCGAAGTAGCTACTGCTCGTCGTCGGCCGTCTTCGGGGCCTGGTCGGCCAACAACGTCGTCCAGGTGTCGACCGCTTCGGCGTTGTGCGGGGTGGCCGGCTCCTCTTCCAACACCAGCTGACCCGACCCGTACGGATACCCGTAGAACCGCTCGTTCGCATCCCGGTCGGCCTTGATGGTCGACCCCTTCAAGGTGATGCCGGCGAACAGACCGCGGGTCCGCGAGTAGCTCAGAATCTCCGCCCGGAGGTGCAGGTCTGTCGTAGCCTCCGCGTCCCGGCCGACCGGTCCGACCACCGCCGAAGCATCCCCGCCGAACTTGAACTCGTTTTGCAGCAGGTTCTCCAGTCCGCGACGGTTCATGACCACGAGCACGAGGTCGACCGACTGACCACCGATCTGCAGGCCGAAGCTGCCACCGGTCAGGGTGAGGAACGCCGGCTGCGACCAGCCGCCATCGGGCGTGCGGGCGCTGATGACGCCCTTGCCACGGTGACCACCGAAGATGAACCCGGCCTTGACCGTGTTCGGGATGATGGCCACCGCCTCGGCCCGCTCGAGAATGGCGCGGGGCACCGAGCTGTCGGGCGTGTCCATGATCTCCTGGAAGACGGCCGTGGCCGACCTGAGCCGTGCCAGCTCGTCGTGCTGGGCCAGGGCGATGCCGGTGCTGAGGTGTAGCGCGAGCAGGGTGACGAGGACGCGGGAAGACATGGACATGAAGACCTTCCTAGCAGGGGCGCGGCGCTGGCAGACCGCCTGAACCCAGTATATAGGGGTTAGGGCAGAGCGAACGCCACGTAGGCGTCGCTCGCCGGCGTGCCGAGCTTACCGCCACCGGCGGCGATCACCACATACTGGCGACCGTCCACCATTTAGGTGATCGGGGTGGCATGGCCGGCCGCCGGCAGCGCGGTTTCCCAGAGCAGGGCGCCGGATGCGGCGTCGAACGCCCTGAACTGCTCGTCCCGCGTCGCGCCGATGAAGATCAGGCCGCTCGCTGTCACGATGGGACCACCGTAGGATTCGGCCCCGGTCGGACCGTCACGCTCGGCCGATAGCTCCGGCCAGTCGCCGAGCGTGACTTTCCAGACGAGCTCACCCCGGTTCAGATCGATCGCGTTGAGGGTCGCCCAGGGCGGCTTGATGGCGGGTCGTTGCTCCTGATCCAGGAAGCGTCGGTAGCCGGCGAAGACCCATTCCGACTCGGCGGTCGACTCCCCGTTCGCATCGCTCGCGTCGAAGTCCGGATCCGGTTTATCCGAGTCGTAGAGATACGCCAGCAGCGTGTCCAGCGCCCGGGCCGACAGGTGGGCGTGGGACGGCATGTACCCCTGACCGTCGACGATCAGCGTACGAGCCTCCTCCGGTGTGATCCGACCGTCGAGGTCATCGACGGCCGGGTAGATTCCGAGCTCGTCGCCGCTCCGGTCGATGCCGTGGCACTGCACGCAGTGCATCGCGTAGACCCGTTGCCCGGGGTCGGCCAGGAGTCCACGCGCCGCCGCCGGCACCTCCACCAGGGTGGCGATCCAGGCCATGTCGTTGGCGTTGACATATATCAGGCCCGAGCGAGGATCGACCGCCGCGCCCCCCCACTCGCCGCCGCCGTCCAGACCCGGCAAGATGATGGTGCCCTTCCGGCTGGGGGGGATGAACTGGCCACGGCTCTCCATCCGTTGCAGCCTGTCGAGCACGTATCGATGGGCGTCAGGCGAGATGTCCGTCACCTCGTCTTCGGTGAAGGTCTGTCTCGAGAAGGGCGGCGGTCGGGTCGGGAGCGGCTGGGTGTCCCAGGCCACCTCGCCCGGGATCGTCGACGGTGGGTAGGGGCGTTCTTCGATCGGGAAGACCGGCTCGCCCGTGTCCCGGTCGAAGATGAACACATGGGCCGATTTGGTGATCTGGGCCACGACGTCTCGCCGGCTGCCGTCCTGCTCGATCGTGAGCAGATTGGGTGGCGCCGGGAAGTCGCGATCCCAGATGTCGTGGTGGACGGCTTGAAAGTGCCATCGGCGTTCGCCGGTGGCGGCGTCGAGCGCCAGCAGCGTATTGGCGAACAGGTTGGCGCCGGTGCGGTCTGCGCCGTAGAAGTCGGGCGTGGCCGACCCGGTGGGCACGTAGACCAGCCCGCGGTCGTGGTCGACCGACATGCCAGCCCAGTTGTTGGCTCCGCCGACGCGGGTCCAGGCGTCCGGCGGCCAGGTGTCATACCCCGCTTCTCCGGGGTGGGGGATGGTGCGAAAGCGCCACACGACCTCGCCGGTGTGGACGCTGAACGCGCGGATGTGACCCGGTGCGGCCGGTTGGCCCTCCGCCACCCGGGTGGGCAGGATCAGCAGATCCTCATAGATGACGCCGGGCGTGTTTGAGATGACGAAGAGATCGTCGATCTCTCGTTCCGGTTCGAGATCGTCATGGAGATCCACCGAGCCGCCCACCCCGAACGACGCGAGGGGTTGTCCGGTGCTGGCGTCGAGGGCGAACAGCTTGGCCCCACCCGTCGCGAAGATCCGAGCCTCGTTCCCGTCGCTCCAGTAGGTCACCCCACGGCTGT
>CAJWMX010000055.1 GCA_913043805.1 uncultured Acidobacteriota bacterium
TTCGAACCGGTCATCGAGAACCGCGACTCGATCTGGACGAACCGCGCCGCGTCGCCGCCGTCGAGCCGGCGGCGGTTGGCGTGGGCCTTGGCGTAGCCCACTGGCGAACCGAAGGTCTCCAGGAAGTCGGTGCCGAACGAGACGACCAGGTCGGGACGGCTGAAATCGTAGTGGGGTAGCTCCGGACGACCGAACAGCCGCTGATGCGCATCGCGGACCGCCTCGTAGCCGAACGGCTCGTATTGCACCCAGCGGACGCCGCCAGCCACCGCGGCCCAGGTGTCGAGCAGCGAGGCCATCGTCCCGGTGAGGGGTGGGGTGATGAGCGCGACCCGATCGCCCTGACCAGCGTCCCGGAGCGCCTGCAGACGATCGCCGAGCGCCTGCTGCCCCTCTTCCCAGGTCGTCGGCTCCAGGACGCTCTGACCCGCCGCCTCGTTGGTCACCCGGCGTGCCTGCGGCCCTGCGATCCGGTCGGGGTTGTAGTGGCCTTGCAGAGACGACTGGCCCCGGATGCACAGACCACCCTGATTCACGGGGTGCTCCGGGTTGCCCTCGATCTTGACCGCGCGACCCTCCCGGGTTCGCACCTGGATCCCGCACCCGGACGGGCACTCACCGCAGACCGAGGCGTACCACGTCGCGATCCCGGGGATGACGTCCTCGGGCGGTACGACCATCGGGATGATCTTCTCGGGCGGGACTGGCGAGCAGGCCGCTACCGCCGCGGCTGGTCCGGCGCTGCCGAGTACCTTCAGGAACGTCCGCCGTTCTACGACCTCGATAAGACTGTCGTTGCCCTTGCTCAAGGGGTCCTTCCCCGCGCGGCCCATCCGCGCATCCTGGTGTCGTGCACCCAACCGGCCGGTCGACAGGTCAGTAGTGGCACACCAGGCAATCTTTGTTGGCGTCCTGCTCTTCGTGACAGGTGACGCACCAGCCCATGCTGAGCGACTCGACCTGCACCGCCGCCTCCATCGACCCCACGTCACCATGGCAATCGGCGCAGTTCACGCCGGCCCGGATGTGGGGCTTGTGCGAGAACCGGACATAGTCCGGGAGGTCGTGCACCCGCACCCAGGGGATCGGTTCTTCGTTCTCCCAGTACTCCAGCACCTTGAGGATCTCGGGCGCTTCGTTCAGCACGACCTCGTGGCAGCCGGCACACGTCTGCACCGGCGGTATCCCGGCGACCGGTCCACGCCGCGCGTAGGCGTGGCAGAACTGGCACTCGATGCCGATTTCGGTGACGTGGTGTTCGTGGCTGAAGGCGATCGGTTGCTCAGTGGATGCGGCGGCGGTTTCGGTCTCGACGACCGGCGACTCCTCTGGTGCGTCGGGCTGCGCACCGAGCATCACATAGGCGCCGCCTCCCAACCAAGTGGCGAGGGCGGCCAACAGGACCATGCGGGTCGGTCGAGCGCTCGTAGACTGCGGCGTCATGACGGAAACTCGTCAGTCCTCCAGAATTGCGTCAGTGCTGTGCCGTTGACGAAGGCGGGCACCGGGCGCTGGAACAAGCCCAAGATCATACAGATCACCCCCCACCTCGCCAAGCACTAACCCGATCCCGGGGAGGGGGCGTTGACCGCTCTCTGGCCCTCGGTTACAGTGTGCGCGGATACCGCATCCATAGACCGGGCCGTCCGCGGCCCGTAAGGGGAGGATAGAAGGAAGATGCGCACCGCAATCCGCCAGCGTTATTCGCTCGCGCCGATGCTCGTGCTGGTGCTCGGTGTCGCCATTTGGACCGCAACCGCCTCTGCTCGTCAGGGCGCGTCGATGTCCGATGGCGTGATCGCCGGGACCGTGGCCAGCGGCAACGGTCCTGAGGCCGGGGTCTGGGTGATCGCCGAGACCGAAGAGCTCGAGACCAAGTTCGTCAAGATCGTCGTCACCGATGATCAGGGACGGTTCGTGCTGCCCGAGATGCCCGAGGCCACCTACGACGTATGGGTGCGTGGGTATGGGCTCGTCGACTCGGAGAAGGTCCAGCTGACGACCGGGGCCGAAGGCGTCGAGTTGGCGGCCGTCATCGCCCCCGACGCACGGGCGGCGGCTCAGGTCTACCCGGGCAACTACTGGTACTCGCTGCTCGAGCCACCGTCGGCGACCGAGTTCCCGGGGACCGGCAATGGGGGCAACGGGATCAATCCCGCTATGGCCACGCAGTCGCATTTCGTGGACAACATGAAGCAGGGCTGCCAGTTGTGTCACCAGCTGGGCAATGAGGCGACCCGGGTCGTGCAGGAGCGCGACCAGTTCGACTCGACCGTCGAAGCCTGGGATCACCGTGTCCAGACCGGGCAGCGTGGCAATCAGATGAGCAACGCCATGAACCGCTTCGGGCGTCAGCCGGCGCTCGAGATGTTCGCCGACTGGACCGACCGCATCGCGTCGGGCGAAGTGCCCGAGGCGCCGCCGCGGCCGTCTGGCGCCGAGCGGAACATCGTGGTGACATTGTGGGACTGGGGTCAGGACACTTCCTTCATCCACGATGAGATCGTCACCGACAAGCGCGACCCGCAGATCAACGCGGACGGTCCGGTCTATGGCGTCTCGGCCGGGCATGGCACCATCACGATGGTGGACCCGGTAGCCAACACCTCGACCGAGCTGACCATCCCCGTGCGGCCCGACCCGGACATGATGCCGACTCGGTTCCCCGACGTGATCACGCCGTCGTACTACTGGGGCGATCAGGAGCTCTGGGGCGTCGGCGCGAACGAGCGCTCGGACCCGCACAACCCGATGATGGACCACCAGGGCCGTCTCTGGATGACCTCGACGATCCGGCCGTTCCAGAACGATGACTGGTGCCGAGAGGATTCGGACAATCCCTACGCCCAGTACTTCTCGATCGGTCGCTCCGGTCGTCACGCGTCCTACTACGACCCGGATCGCGAGCGGTTCGTGCTGGTGGACACCTGCTACGGCACGCACCACCTGCAGTTCGGTGAGGACGAGGATCACACGCTCTGGTTCAGCGGCGACGGCAACGTCGTGGGCTGGCTCAATACCGAGCTGTATGACGAGACTGGTGACGAGCGCTTCTCGCAGGGCTGGTGCCCGACCGTGCTCGATACCAACGGTGACGGCGTCATCACCAAGCCGTGGAACGAGCCCCGGGAAGAGAATCCGGACCCGTCGCTCGATACACGGGTGTCCGGGTTTGGTTATGGGATCATCGCGCATCCGACAGATCACGCCGCCTGGATCAGTCGAACGGGGCCGTTCCCCGGGGCGATCGTCAGACTCGACCGGGGAGACAACCCACCCGAGACCTGTATCGCCGAGATGTACCAGCCGCCGTCAATCGAGAACTCCGATCTCGACCCGATGGAGACCGGCTTCGCGCCCCGCGGAATCGATGTCGACCGCAACGGCATCATCTGGGCGGCGCTCTCGGGCAGCAGCCACATGGCCAGCTTCGACCGCAGCAAGTGCGCGGTGACGAACGGGCCGACCGCGACCGGTCAGCATTGCCCCGAGGGATGGACCCTCTACCCGATGCCGGGTCCGAAGATGCGTGGCGTGGAAGGCAATGTCGGCGCCGACTTCCACTACTACAGCTGGGTCGACCAGTACAACACTCTTGGGATGGGCGACAACATCCCGATTGCGAACGGGTCGACGTCCGACTCGCTGCTGGCTCTCGACCCCGACACCGGCGAGTGGCTGGTGCTGCGGGTGCCGTACCCGATGGCGTTCTACTCGCGCGGTCTCGACGGCCGCATCGACGACCCGAACGCCGGGTGGAAGGGCCGCGGGCTCTGGGCCAATTATGGTTCGAACTACATCTGGCACACCGAGGGTGGCAAGGGCACGAAGAGCAAGATCGTGCACTTCCAGCTCCGACCGGATCCGCTGGCCCGCTAGGCCGGCAACATTCCGGATAGCGTCTGTGGGCGTCGGGGACCTGGTCCCCGGCGCCCTTTTTTTCGTTACGGGGAGAGAAAGACTAGGCGGGTGTGACCGGCCGGTAACTCGACCCGTGCCCGGTGTAGTTCCCTTGCGCCGAGGCGGGCCCTCAAGTCGTAGTCTCCGGCCGGCAGTATGAACAGTCGCTGGGCTTCCGGTTCGACCGGCTCGAATCCTGAACGGCCTTCGCCTTCGGAAAGGAAGGCACCCACATGCCAGGGGCGCCCGTCTTCCAGCCAGGGCGGCGGCGGACGGACCAGTAGCGCGCCGAAGGCCGGCTGGAGATTCAGCACCTCCAGGTGCCCGGCCCGTTCGTCAGGATACCGCTGGATCCAGAGGCGCTCGTGCCACTCGACGCTGGCGGTGTCATCAACGCCCTCCCGCGTGATCTGCAGGTCGTACAGCCCGGGTTGCAGTTCGAGCGAGTGCGCGCGTCGGATGGCGTTTGGTCCCTCGGGGCATCGGCTATTCGTGCATGGTACAGGAGCGGTGCGAGCCGATCACCTGCCGGCGGGCACTTTCCTGCCAACGCCATCGTCAAGTACAACAAGAGGCTCGGTAGTCGATCATGGACGTCTTCCTGGTGCCCGTCGGAGAAGGTCGCTACGAGCTCTACTGCGAGCCGCACGAAGTGGAGCAGGCTAAGCGCGGTGGCATGGCTGGACGCCTGCTGCGCCGTCTGCGTGAGCTGATGGCCGCCGAGCAGGCCCAGCAGGACTCCGCGCCCGGGCCGGCCCGGACCCAGACGGGATGGGTGGCCCGAGCGAAGGCGAGCCTCGTTCGCGGTCTGGCCGAGTGGGTCGCCGAGCAGCGGCTGCTCTGGCACTTGCGTCATCAACGGACGGCCAGACTGATCCACCCCGCCGACCTGCCCTCCGACCGGGCCTGGTCAATCGCTCGTGGCATGCTCCAGCGAGATCAGAATCATCACCGCGTGTGGATGGTGGTCGACGGCGTGGCGGTCCTGGTCTTCGGTCCCCTGTTCTTCTTCGTACCGGGTCCGAATCTCATCTCGTGGTACTTCGCGGGCAAGATGGGTAGCCATTGGTTGGCCTTCCGAGGCGCCCGGCAGGGCCTAACTGGGGTCGAGTGGTCGGTCGATCCATCCGAGCCGCTACGGGAGATGCGCCAGGTGCTGTCTTTGCCGCCGGCCGAACGCCGGGGGCGTTTGCGCGAGATCGCCGACCAGCTCCAGCTCGAACATCTGTCCCGGTTCGTCGAGCGCACACTGCCGGAAGGGTACTGAGCCGCGGCCGGGGGCGAGCGACCTGCGTGCTATACTCGCGGCGCAATTCGCCCGGTGCACCCATTTTCTCAGCGGTTTCACGGCCAGACGACGTCCGTCACCGACCACATGCATCGAGAGCGTCTGGTTCGTCTCACCCTGGCGGTGGTCCTGGTCTCCTGGCCAGGGCTGGCCTGGGCCCAGACCAGCAGCGCCGCGTCCACGGCCCGTCAGACGGATGCGCAGCTCGGGTTCCTGACCAACTACCGGTTCCATTTGAACGCCTTCGGGGTCGTGTCCAGTGAAGAAGACTTCGTCTGGGACACCGATTTCGGTGGTGACATCGACATCTTCGACCTCGAGTACTTCCGCGGCAATCTCCTCGTCAACTACGAGGGGATCATCGGGGAGCAGATTCGGGCCATCGACCCCAATCAGGGGAACTACGTCATCACCCTGTCAGCCTGGTGGCGCTCAATCATCGAGAACGCGGAGGTCGGCGCGGTCTTTCACCATGTGTCCCGGCACTTGAGCGACCGCGACAAGGAGTTCGCGATCGCCTGGAACATGCTGGGCCTCCAGTACACGTCGGTGATGGCCTATCGAGGCTGGGACTTCGACTTCAGCTATCGCGCCATGGCCACCGTCCGGCGGTCTTTTGTCGACTATCTCGGCGAGTTCGGCGGGAGCGCCACCGCCTATCGTCAAGTACATCCTCGGATGTCCCTGCTGCTTGGCGGCGAGGTGACGCTCGTTCCGGTCGACGCCGCCGACTTCGGTCGAGAGCGGCAGGTAGGCAGCCGTTTCGAGATTGGGGCCCGGTTCCCCGGTCTGGCCGGCGCCGGCGAGGTGTTTCTCGCCCGCGAGCGGCGGATCGATCAGGACTCGTTCGACCTCCAGCCGACGACCTTCACCATGCTCGGCTTCCGCTTCCTGAGCCACTGACCGACCGGGGTGCGACTGCACCCGCTGTGCCATAATTCGGCCATGAGTCGAATGCCGCTCTTTCTTGCCCGTCGGCTGCCCTGGGTGGGCGTTGCCGCCGCCGTCCTCGGTGTACTGGCCGCGACCTCGCGTGTCGAGACCGCGGTCCGCCCCCCAAAGTTCCAGTACGAGCTGCACACGCTCGACAACGGCCTCACCGTGATCCTCTCCGAGGACCACTCGACGCCGATTGTGCATCTGCGGCTGGTATACAAGGTGGGGTCCAAGAACGAGCGTCCCGGCCGCACCGGGTTCGCCCACCTCTTCGAACACATGATGTTCAAGGGGTCGAAGAACGTGCTCCCCGACTCTCACCTGTCGCTGATCTCGCGGGTCGGCGGGGATGGCAACGCCTTCACCAACGAAGACACCACCGAGTACCACGAGACGTTCCCGGCGCAGTATCTCCCGCTGGCGCTCTGGCTCGAGGCGGATCGGATGGCGACGCTCCGGATCAACGAAGAGACGTTCGAAGCGGAGCGGCAGGTCGTGAAGGAGGAGCGCCGGTGGCGCTACGAAGATACGCCGTTCGGGTTACTCACCGAGATCATGTACGACCAGGCCTACAACGTGCATCCGTACAAGCACACGGCCATCGGAAGCATGGAGGATCTCGAGGCGGCCTCGATCGACGATGTGCGTGAGTTCTTCGAGACCTACTACGTTCCGGAGAACGCCTATCTGACGCTGGTTGGCGATTTCGAATCAGCCGAAGCGCTTGCGCTGGTGAAGCAGTACTTCGGTCGCGTGCCGAAGGCCAAGCGGCCCGTGCCGCGGGACATCCCGCAGGAGCCGCGGGCCACGGGTGAGCGTCGGATCACGTTGTCGCAAAGCGAGAACTGGCCGCTCCCGGTGGTCATCGTCGCACACCACATCACCTACGACGGCCACCCCGACGCCTACCCACTGCATATCGCGACCAAGGTGCTCTCGGACGGAGAGAGCTCCCGGATCTTCAGGCGGCTCATCTATGACGACCAGGTGGCGGTGTCGGCGTTCGGCAATGGCACCCTGATCGACGATCCGAACCTGTTCTATGCGGTGGCGGTCGTTCAACCCGGGCGTACGACCGAGGAGGCCGAGGCGGCGCTGCTTGCCGAGCTCGAACGCCTGAAGACCGAGTTCGTGTCCGATCGGGAGCTGCAGCGGGCCAAGAACCAGTTCGCCCGGGACTACGTGTTCTCCCGAGCCACGGTCGAGCAGAAGGCGAGCCACCTGTCGCACGCGGCGGTCATCCACGATGACATCACGACCGCGGACGCGGAGTTCGACATCTTCCAGAACATCAGCAAGGAGGATGTCCAGCGGGTGGCGCAGACCTACTTCACCGATGAAAGCCGTCTCGTGCTGACCATCATGCCCCCGCAGGCGCCCTCGGGTCGGTCGTTCCTGCGTCCAGGAGACGACGACTGATGCGAGGACTCAGATCTGCGGTGTGGGGCGCGCTCGTCATCGGCTTCGCGCATGTGGCGGTCGCCCAGCCTGCCGCCGACTGGCCGCGGGAAAGTCCCCCGCCGCCGTTGCCGGCGCGCCAGGCGACCTTCCCGCCCTACGAGATCCGGACGTTGTCGAACGGGCTGCAGGTGGTCGTGGTGATGCACCATGAGCAGCCGGCGGTCAACCTGCGGTTCATCACGGCTGCCGGCGCCGCCTCCGATCCGATCGACAAGAAGGGCGTGGGGGGCCTCGCGGCCCAGCTGCTGGGGCAAGGGACCACGACGAGGACCGCCACCGAGATCGCCGAGACCATCGACTATGTCGGGGGGATCCTCGACGTCGGCGCTGGCACGGATCTGAGCTTCGTCAACGTGCTCGTGATGCGTGACAGCTTCGATCTGGCTGCCGACCTGGTCGCCGACATCGTCCGCCGTCCGTCGTTCGCGCCGCAGGAGGTCGAGCGGCAGCGTCAGCAGGTCCTGTCGGGGTTGCAGGTCAGCTACGACGATCCGACCTACCTGGCCAGCATCGTCTTTGGCCGGCTGGTCTACGGGTCGCACCCCTACGGTTTGCCGCACAACGGTAACGAGCGCACGGTGCGGGCGATTACCCGCGAGGATCTGCAGGCGTTTCATGCGGCGCACTACGCGCCGAACAACGCGTTGCTCGGGATCGTGGGGGATATCGACGCCGAGACCGCCTTCGCCACCGCTGAGCGAGCGTTCGGCGACTGGGAACGCAAGGTCTTGCCCGAGCCGACACCGCCATCGCTACCCGAGCCGAACCAGCGGCTGGTGATCGTGGACAAGCCGGGGTCGACCCAGACGGCGATCCGGGTCGGGCACCTCGGGCTTGCCCGCACCAGCCCGGACTTCCTGGCGTTCGACGTCGCGATGAAGATCCTCGGCGGCGAGGGGGGAAACCGGCTGGGCGGCGTGCTCCGCACCGAGCGGTCCCTGACCTACTCCGCCTCGGCCGACGTCGTGAGTCGACGGTTCGGGGGCGACTTCATGGCCAAGACCGACACCCGTTCGGACGCCACGGCTGAGGCGCTCCGGCTGATGGTGGAGGAGGTGGCTCGGTTGCAGCGCGAACGTGTCAGGCCATTCGAGCTGCAGAATGCGCAGGCGTACCTGGCGGGCAGCTTCCCGCTGACCATCGAGGCGCCGAATGCGATCGCCGCCCAGGTGCTCGAAGCGCTGGTCTACGGTCTCGATCTCGAAGAGCTTCCAACCTACCCCGATCGGATCAGCGCCGTGACCGTGGACGACATCCAGCGGGTGTCGCGCGAGTATCTCCAGCCACAGGCGCTCTCGATCGTTCTGGTTGGTGAGGCCCGCACGTTCCTGAACGACCTGACGCGGGTCGGTTTCGACGACTACGAAGTGCTCTCGGTCGCCGATCTCGAGACCTGGGAGCCGAGCCCGCCCTCGGCCGCTGGAGTCGCGGCCGCCCCCTGAACCGACCCACGCAGTCGCCGTCGATGAGCGCTCAGCGAGGTCGAGCGTGAAGGTCATGCTCTCTTGCGGGGAGCCGTCGGGCGACCTCTATGCCGGCGCGCTGACGACGGAGCTCCGACGGCTCGATCCCGAGGCACAGGTGTTCGGCCTTGGCGGCGAGCGGTTCGAGGCGGCGGGTGGCCGGCTGGTCGCCAGCTACGAGGGACTCACCGTCACCGGGTTGTCCGAGGTGCTCTCGGTGCTGCCACGCTCGTGGCGCGTCTACAAGCGGCTGGTCGCCACCGCCCGGTCCGAGCGGCCGGACGTGCTCGTGCTCATCGACTACCCGGACTTCAACTTCCGACTCGGCCAGGCCGTGGCCGCGCTGGGGGTGCCGGTGGTCTACTACGTCTGCCCGCAGGTCTGGGCGTGGCGGGCGAGCCGGCTCGCGACCATGCGGCGGTTCGTGTCACGGGCGCTGGTGATCTTTCCCTTCGAGACGTCGATCTACGAGGAGGCCGCGATCCCGGTGTCGTTCGTCGGGCATCCCCTGCTCGAGCTCACTCGCCCTGTTCGGAGCCGGGAGGTGTTCCGCGCCGAGACCGGGCTGGACCAGAGGGCGCCGCTCGTAGCCCTCCTGCCTGGCAGCCGGCCGAACGAACTGCGGACCATTTTGCCCGACCTCGTCGGCGCCGCGCGCCTGATTCGAGACGAGATACCGGGAGCCCAGTTCGTTGTGGCGCGGGCGCCGGCTCTGCCCGATGAGCTGTTTGTTCCGCTGGACGATCTCAGCCCCGCCCCGCCGCTGGTCTCGTCCGCCAGCAACGAAGTGCTCAACGCCGCCGACGTCGTGCTCACGGCGTCGGGGACCGCCACGGTGCAGACCGCCATTCATGAGCGACCCATGGTCGTGGTCTATCGGCTGTCTCCCCTCAGTTACTGGATCGGCCGGCGCTTCGTCCGGGTCAGGGCGTTCGGCATGGTGAACCTGGTGACCGGGCGCACGGTCGTGCCGGAGCTGCTCCAGGAGGAGTTCACTCCGGAGGCGGTCGCCCGCGAGGCGGTGCGCTTCCTGACCGACGATACTCATGCCGAGGCCACCCGTGCCAATCTGCGCTCGGTGCGCGACGCCCTGGGCGGTCCGGGCGCAAGCGCACGCGTGGCCGAACAGGTCCTCGACGTCGCCCGCCGGCCCTGATCCGGAAGCCCGGATCCCGGATCGCTGTTTCTGGATTCCCTGACCGCTCCTTCGGCCTCACAGGGTCCCGGTCTCACCCTCCTTCCGCGCTCCGAGTCGGAAGGGACGCCGTGATTTCGGCGCCTTTCCGCCCTTTCATCAGGTCTCTTCCGGCAAGCTGGAATACCGGCCCCCCTGGCGGGGTTTATGCAGTGACACGGGACACCTGTCCAATCGCCGGACCAGAGTCTTGGAGAGGGGAGAACCATGGGCGACAACGAGAAACTGAATCGGCGCGAGTTCACCGTGGCATCGGTGATGGCGCTGTTGGGCGGAGTCACGATTACGGTGAGCAGCTGTGGTGGCAGCGACGGCAACTCCGGATCACCGACGACGCCGACCGTCGACACCGGAGGCGTGACCGCGTCGATAGGGACGAATCACGGGCACTCGGGCCGGATCACGAACGCTCAGATCACGGCTGGGGGAGACGTCGAGGTGGACATCACCGGGACGTCGAATCACCCGCACACCGTTTCGTTGAGTG
>CAJWMX010000056.1 GCA_913043805.1 uncultured Acidobacteriota bacterium
CGACTACGCACAGGAGTTCGTCGAGCTCCAGGGCAAGGACTTCCGTCGGCTCGGTGTCCTCGGCGCCTGGGACCAGCCGTATCTGACGATGACCCCGGAGTATCAGGCCGCCATCGTGCGCGCCCTGGGCCGGTTTGTCGAACAAGGGACGGTGTACAAGGGCAAGAAGCCGGTCCACTGGTGTCTGCACTGCCGGACCGCGCTGGCCGAGGCCGAGGTCGATTACGAGGAGCAAACTTCTCCGTCCATCTACGTCGAGTTCCAGCTTCGCGACGAAAGCGCTCGCCTGCTCGCCGAGCGGGCTCCGGCGCTGGCGGACCGGGCGGTCTCGGTCCTGATCTGGACCACGACGCCATGGACCATCCCGTCGAACCTGGCGGTGGCGTTTCACCCCGGATTCGACTACGCCGCCTATGAGGTGGACGGGACGGCCGTGATCCTGGCCGAGTCGCTGGCCGAATCGGTTGGCGAGATCATCGGACGCGACCTGTCGAACAAGGTGGCGAGCTTGAAGGGGCGCGACCTCGAAGGCCTTCGCTTCCGTCATCCGCTCTATGACCGGGATTCGGTTGGCGTACTGGCCGACTACGTGACGCTGGAGCAGGGCACGGGCGCGGTCCACACCGCCCCTGGTCACGGTGCCGACGACTACGCGACGGGAACGCGCTACGGGCTGGAGATCTATGCGCCCATCGGGCACTCCGGCCGGTTCGACGACGATGTCGAGACCGTCGGGGGCGAAAAGGTCTTCGACGCCAACCCGAAAGTCGAGGCGGCGCTGGCCGAGCGAGGGCGCTTGTGGCACCGGGACACTGTCGACCACACCTACCCGCACTGCTGGCGCTGTCACCGGCCGGTCATCTTCCTCGCCACCTGGCAGTGGTTCATCGCCATGGACCGGGACAACCTTCGAGGTCGGGCGCTCGCCGCCGTCGAGGGAGTGGAGTGGTTCCCCGCCTGGGGCGAAGAGCGTATCCACAACATGCTGGCGAATCGGCCCGACTGGTGTATCTCACGCCAGCGCTCCTGGGGCGTGCCGATCCCGGCCGTCTACTGCACCGGATGCCGGGAAGCGGTGCTGACGCCGGAGCTGACCGAACGCGCCGCCGTGGTCTTCGCAAAGCACGGCGCCGATGCCTGGTATGAGCGCGAACTGAGCGAGTTTCTTCCCGACGGGCTGCGCTGTCCCGAATGCGACGGCGCCGACTTCGAGCGAGAGCGCGACATCCTCGACGTCTGGTTCGACTCCGGGTCGAGCCACGAAGGCATCCAGGGCGATCACCCCGAGCTCGGCTGGCCTTACGACGTCTATCTGGAGGGCAGCGACCAGTACCGCGGCTGGTTCCACAGTTCACTGCTCGTGGGCCTGGGCACCAGAGACGCGGCCCCGTACCGCCAGGTCATCACCCATGGGTTCGTGGTGGATGAGGCGGGCCGGAAGATGTCGAAGTCGGTGGGCAATACCATCGAACCACAGGCGGTCATCGAAAAAAGCGGAGCGGAGGTGCTCCGCCTGTGGGTCGCGATGGTCGACTACCGTGAGGAGGTTCGGATCGGCCCCCACATCCTCGCGCGGATCATCGAGGCCTATCGGAAGATCCGGAACACGCTCCGGATCCTGGTCGCGAACCTGTATGACTTCGATCCGACCCGAGACGCGCTCGACCACGACCAGCTGACCGAGGTGGACCGCTACGCTCTCAGCCGGTACGGCGAGGTGGCGACAAACGTGCTCCAGGCCTACGACGCCTATGAGTTCCAGACGGTCGTGCACACGCTCAACCACTACCTCACGGTGGACGTGAGCGCCTTCTACGTGGACATTTCGAAGGACCGGCTCTACACCTTCGGCCCGGACACGCCGGAGCGTCGGTCGGCGCAAACGGCGATCTATACGATCGTCGACGGCCTAACCCGACTCTTCGCGCCGATCCTCCCGGTCACCGCCGACGAGCTCTGGCGCGCGCTCCCGGCCGCGAGCGAGGAGAGCGTACACCTGGCCGACTTCCCGACCGGCCTCGACAAGCTGGTCGACGCTGACCTTGCCAAACGCTGGGCTCGACTGCTCGATGTCCGGAACGCCGTGAACGGAGAGCTGGAGAAACTGCGACAGGCCAAGGTGGTAGGCACCTCGCTCGAAGCGTCGGTCTCCCTCACCGCCGAGGGCGCACTCTCCGAGCTGCTGACTCGGTACGAAGCGGACCTGCCGATGCTCTTCATCACGTCCGCCGTCACCGTCGAGTCCGGCATCGTCGGGAGGGATGGCGACGACGACCCCACGGTGCACGCGGAGGCCGACGGACGGGTCCGGATCGGGGTCACCCGGGTCGACGCGTCCCGTTGCCCACGGTGCTGGCGCTGGGTACGTCCGGCTGGTGCGGAGAACGACGAGGATCTGTGTGCGCGCTGCGCCGACGCCTTGTCGGCTGCCGCGGCCCCGGTTGCCTGACAGGTCGCGATGGGCTCAGACTCGAGCGTTCCGGCGGTGAGCACGGCCCAGGTGGAGGCCGAGTCGACACCACTCCCTCCCAGCTGGGTCACCAGACGGGTGATGACCATCGTGGCCGTGGTCATCCTGGTCGCGGATCAGCTCACGAAGTACGCCGTCCGTACCCAGATCGCGCTCCACGACTCCATCGAGGTGATCCCGGGGCTGTTCAACCTGGTGCATGTCCGGAACACGGGCGCGGCGTTCGGGTTTCTGAACTCGGCCACCATGGAGAACAAGCAGCTGCTCATGACCGCGATCGCGCTGGTCGCGCTGGGAGCGATTTCGCTCTACGCCTCACAGGTGAGCTCCCGGGAGACACTGTCGCGCGCGGGACTTGCTCTGATCCTCGGCGGCGCCCTCGGCAATCTCGTCGACCGCGCCTCGGTCGGCTACGTGGTCGACTTCGTCGACGTCTACTGGGGCTCGTGGCACTTCTGGGCGTTCAACGTCGCCGACTCAGCCATCACGGTCGGCGCCTGCCTGCTCATCCTCGACATGTTCGTCTCTGGCGGAAACGATGTATCCACTCCTGTTTGAGCTGGGCCCCCTCAGCATCTACAGCTACGGCGTGCTCCTGGCAACCGCCTACATCGTCGGGCTGCAATTCGCCCTTCGCCGAGCCAACCAGGCCGGCCTCAATGGCCAGCGGGTCATGGATCTCGGCATCTTCGTGATCATTAGCGCGCTGGTCGGCGCCAAGCTGATGCTGTTCCTGGTGGACATCGACCGGTTCACGAGCGATCCGGCGGAGTTGATGGTCCTGCTCAAGTCCGGCGGTGTGTTCTACGGCGGGCTCCTGCTCGCCGTCCCGGTCGCCTGGTGGTACATCCGCCGACATCGGCTCCCGCTCTGGACCACCTGTGATCTGTTCGCCCCCGGCATCGCGTTGGGACACGCGGTCGGACGCATGGGGTGCCTGCTGGCCGGGTGCTGCTATGGCAACGCGACCGACCTGCCCTGGGGCATCACCTTCAACAGCACCTTGGCGGCCGCCAACGTCGGGACACCGCTCGGCGTCGCCCTTCACCCGACCCAGGTCTACGAGGCGATCGCGGAGCTGCTCGTGCTGGGCGTGCTACTCCTGGGAGAGCGTCGCTGGAAGCCCTTCCCGGGACGCACCTTCTGGACCTATCTCCTGCTCTACCCGATCGCGCGGATCATCATCGAGTTCTATCGAGGCGACCCGCGTGGCATGGTCTTCGACACGCTTCCGACCTCGCAGTTCCTTTCGAGCATGATTATCCCCGTCAGCATCATCATGCTGGTCTACCTCGGCCGACGCGCCGGCTCCCCGGACCCGAGCTCTCGGGCACAGCAGAAACGCGCCGCCTGAGGGGAGGTCTGGTCGGGCCAGATGAGTCCCACCGAACAACCGTCCCTCGAAGTCACCGAGGAGCACGAAGGCACCCGACTGGACCACTACATCACGGCGATGCTTCCGGGCACGTCCCGGTCGCGGGTGCAGCGGCTCATCCGCGACGGTCACGTCCAGCTGAATCAGAAGCAAGCGAGGGCGAGCCACGCCGTACACGCCGGCGATCTGGTGGACCTGGATATTCCCGAGCCGGCGCCGGCGACCCCGGCGGCCGAGGATCTCCCGCTCGAGATCCTGCACGACGACCCGGACCTGGTCGTGGTAAACAAGCCAGCAGGCATGGTGGTGCACCCGGCCGCGGGGCACGACCGAGGGACGCTGGTGAATGCGCTGCTCCACCACGTGCAGGGACTCAGCGGCATCGGCGGCGAGCAGCGCCCCGGCATCGTCCATCGTCTCGACCGCGGCACGTCCGGCGTGATGGTTGTCGCCAAGCACGATGCCGCCCACCTCGAGCTGTCGCGGCAGTTCGCTGACCGCGAGATCGAGAAGGCCTACGTGGCGCTGGTCTGGGGGCTCATCAACACCGGCCGACGGGTCGACGCCCCGCTCGGGCGAGACCCCGTCCATCGCCAGAAGATGTCGACCCGGGCGCGCCGAGCTCGTTCGGCGGTGACCAGAATCACCGGCACGGAGCGTCTGCGCGGGCTGACGCTCGCGATGATCGCCATCGCCACCGGTCGAACGCATCAGATCCGAGTGCACCTCAACAGCATCGGGCATCCGGTGGTCGGCGACTCGGTCTACGGCGGCGTCCGAAAGCACCTGGCCGCGGATCACCGGGTGTTGGGCACGCTCGACCGCCCCTTCCTCCACGCCTACCGCCTCGGTTTCGTGCATCCTCGGGATGGCCGGCGGGTGGAGTTCACCGCGCCACTGGCCGACGACCTGCAGGCGGTACTGGACGTGCTCCGGGCCCGACGTGACCGAGCGGAACGATGACGACAGCGAAGCTCAGCGGAAAGACCGTCTTCAGCGGCCGGGTGTTCGACGTAGACGCGGACCAGGTGCGTCTACCGCACGGCCCGACCACCACGCTGCACGTGATCCGACACCCGGCGTCGGTCGTGCTGGTCCCTCTGCCAGACCCTGACCACGTGATTCTCGTGCGCCAGTATCGCTACGCCATCGACCGCTGGCTGTGGGAGCTGCCGGCCGGAAGCGTAGATCCCGGTGAGTCTCCGGACGACGCCGCGCGACGAGAATGCCACGAGGAGATCGGGCAGCGACCGGGCCGGCTGGAGCAGGCCGCGCAGCTCTATCCCACCCCGGGCTATTGCGACGAGCTGATGATCTTCTACCGTGCGACCGACCTCTACGAGCCCACCGAACCGGCCAGCCCCGACGAAGACGAGGACCTGGAGATCCACACCTTCACGCTGGCCGACGCGCGGGCGCTGGTCGCATCTGGCGAGGCACCTGACATGAAGACGGCGGTCGGCCTGACGATGGCGTAACGATGCCCGAGTTGCCAGAAGTTGAGCGAGCGCGACGGCTCGCGGCGCGGGTTGGAGTCGGGAAACGCATCGTCCGGGTATGGTGCGCGAAGGACCCGATCGTCGTCGACGGCACGACGCCGGCGAAGATGAAACGTACGCTGCTCGACCGCGCGATCACGGGAGCCGGTCGGCGAGGCAAGTACTTCTGGCTGGAGCTGGACCGCCGTCCGTGGCCACTGTTTCATCTGGGCATGACCGGCGATCTCCGCAGCAGAGACGAAGCGCCGACCCAGCTCGAATCGAGTCCGCGCACGCCCGAGACAGGCTGGCCACCTCGTTTCGCCAAGTTGCGACTCGAGTTCGACGACGGCGCAGAGCTCGCCTTCACCAACAAGAGACGGCTCGGCCGACTCCGCCTCCGGGAAGATCCCCTCACCACGCTCCCGATCAGCCGACTGGGTTTCGACCCGCTGACGGATCTGCCGGACCCCCGCAGATTCGCTGATCTCCTGTCGGACCGCAGTGGCGTCCTGAAGTCAGTGCTTCTCGACCAGGGCTTCGCCGCGGGCGTCGGCAACTGGATCGCCGACGAGGTGCTCTTTCAAGCCAGGCTCGATCCGCGCCGTCGGGCCAACACCCTGACCCAGAGCGAGACCGGGAAGCTCAGGAGCGCCTTGAAGCGAGTGGTGACGAGGGCGGTCGCCGTCGATGCGGACAAGACCCGGTTTCCCCGAAGCTGGCTGTTTCACCAGCGATGGGGGAAACCGCGTGATGCCCGGATCGGCGGGGAGCCGATCGAGTTTCTGACCCTTGGTGGCCGCACCACGGCGTGGGTGCCCACCCGACAGCGATAGTGCCCGAGTGGCCTTCTATTGCACGGTGCCGTGCACTTCGGGCTCGTCACCTGACTCGGTCACATCGGGCCGAGCCGTCGCCGGCTGCAGCGCCAGCTGCAGCACGTCGTCGATCGTCGACACGAAGTGAATGGTGAGCTCACGCCGAAGGTCTTCGCTGAGGTCTTCCTTCACGTTCTTCTCGTTCTGCTTGGGAAGAATCACCTCGAGCAACCCATGACGTCGTGCGGCGAGCACCTTCTCCTTGATGCCACCGACGGGAAGCACGTGGCCGGACAAGGTGATCTCTCCGGTCATGGCGATGTCGCCACGAACGGGACGGCCGGTCAACTCTGACGCCAGCGCCGTCGCTATGGTGACCCCAGCCGAGGGGCCGTCCTTGGGAATAGCCCCCGACGGCACGTGGAGATGGAGCTCGGCGTTCTGGTAGAAGTCGGGATCCACTCCGTAGGCTGCCGTCTGCCCGCGGAACCAGGACAGTGCGGCACGCGCCGACTCCTTCATGACATCGCCCAGGTGGCCGGTGAGCGTCAACGATCCCTTTCCTGGCATCCGAGTGGCCTCGACAAACAGCACGTCTCCGCCGGCCGGGGTCCAGGCGAGCCCCAGCGCCACGCCAGGGTTCCGGGTCCGCTCCGCCACTTCCTCGTCCTGGAACCGAGGCGCCCCCAACAGTTCGGTCACGAGCTCGGGCGTGATCTCCACCGCCTCGGTGTCGCCTTCGGCATGCCGCCTCGCCACCTTCCGGCAGAGGGAACCGACCTCGCGTTCGAGGTTCCGGACGCCGGCCTCGCGGGTATAGCCCAGGACCACGCTCCGCAGGGCGTCATCGCTGAAGCTGATCAGCTCCGGGGTGAGCCCGTGGTTCTCGATCTGGCGCCCGACGAGGTGCTCCTTGGCGATCAGCAGCTTCTCCTCTTCGGTATACCCCGGAAGCTCCAGCACCTCCATCCGGTCGCGCAGTGGCGGCGCGATCGGGTCGAGCACGTTGGCGGTCGTAATGAACAAGACCTCCGACAGGTCAAACGGCACATCGAGATAGTGGTCACGGAACGTGTTGTTCTGTTCCGGGTCCAGCACCTCGAGCAACGCCGACGACGGATCGCCGCGGAAGTCGGCGCCCAGCTTGTCGATCTCATCGAGGATGAAGACCGGGTTCTTTGACTCGGCGCGACGCAGGCCCTGGATGATCTGACCTGGGAGCGCACCGATATAGGTGCGGCGGTGCCCGCGAATCTCCGCTTCGTCCCGCATGCCGCCGAGCGACACCCTGACGAACTTGCGATCGAGCGAACGCGCGATCGACTTCGCCAGCGAGGTCTTTCCCACACCCGGTGGGCCGACAAAGCAAAGAATGGGCCCCTTCATGTTGGGATTCAGCTTCCTGACCGCCAGATACTCGAGGATGCGGTCCTTCGCCTTCTCCAATCCGGTGTGGTCCGAGTCCAGGACGTCCTTCGTCCGTGGCAGCTCGATCACCTCTTCAGTCCTGGTGTCCCAGGGCAGCGCGATCAACCAATCGAGATAGGTGCGTGACACCGTGTACTCGGCGGCAGCCACCGGCATTCTCGACAACCGGTCGAGCTCTCGCAGCGCCTCCTTCTGGACCGCCTCCGGCATCCCGGCCGCCTCGATCTTCTCCTTGAGCTCTTCGATCTCCTTGGCCTGGTCGTCGGTCTCACCCAGTTCCTTCTGAATGGCCTTCATCTGCTCACGCAGCAGATACTCCCGCTGGCTCTTGCCAACCTCGGACTGCACCTCGGACTGGATCTTCGAGCCCAGTTCCAGCACCTCAAGCTCTTTGATCAAGGTGCGGTTCAAGGTCTCCATTCGCGTCCGGACATCGAGCGTGCCGAGCACTTCCTGCTTGGTGGATGTCTGGATCGTCGTGAGGCTGGACGCGATGAAGTCGGCCAGTTTGCCTGGCTCGGTGATGTTGCCGACCAGCGCTTGCAGGTCGTCGGAGAGCAGCGGCGACAGCGACACGACCTGCTGGAAGTTGTTCTTGATGTTCCGCTGAAGCGCGTCGACTTCGAGCCGGTCCTCGTCTCGGCTGACCTCGTCCTCGACCCGCACCCGGGCCCGAATGTAGGGCTGGGTGTCCAACACCTCCTCCAGGTGCAGGCGGGTCTGCCCTTGGACGATGAGCCGGAGCGTGCCATCCGGCAGCTTGAACATCTTGTGGATGTGGGTGGCGGTGCCAACCTCGTAGAGGTCTTCCTGCGTCGGTTCTTCGGTCCCCGGCTCGAGCTGGGTAAACACGCCGACCAATCGACTGTCGGCGATCGCCTCTTCGATCAGGCGCACCGAACTCTCGCGGGCAACGGCCAGCGGCATGAACGAGTTGGGGAACAGCACCGTGTCTCGTAGCGGCAACACGGGCAGCTCGGACGGAACCGTCAGCGGGCGTTCCACATCCTCTTCATCGAGAAACTGATGCTCGTCGGTCATGGTGCAAATCTCCTTACTTCCGTGGGGCTCGGTGTTGAGCACCTGCGACGGATAGGTACACCGATCCCACGGCCGGATCGGTCCCCAGCCTGGGGACGTCTCGCATGCGGTCATTCCGCGAGACCGCGCGCGCCACACCGGTGGTCTGAGCGGCCCCGCCCGCGCGGGCGGGGCTGATGTCGTCGGAGTGTACCCCGAACCGGGTCGGGGGTAATGTGCCGCTGCCGGTCATCCGGCGTCGGCGAACGAGGATCAGCTCGAGGGAGCGCCGAAGAGCGAAACGGCCTTGCTGCGAGACTCGAGCACGCGCTCACGGTTGAGCTCGGTCTCGCGGACTTCCTCGCAGTCCTTGCACCGCGCGGCGAAGGGCAGGGCCCGAAGCCGCTGTCCGGCGATCTCGTCTCCACACTCGTAGCAGTAGCCGTAAGTGCCTTCCTCGAGACGAGCCAGTGCCGAACCGATCTTGTTCAGCGTCTCCGCCTTCATCTGGATGAGCGCGAACTCCATGTCATCCTGGATGTCAGACTCCGAAGTCTCGGAGGCATCAGCGATCCGGTGAGTGCTCGCCTGCGTGGCCTCGGTCCGGACATGCCGGATCTTGTCCTTGACCTCTCCGGCAATCTCGTCGCGCCGCTCCTCGAGGATACGACGGAGCTCGTTATATCGATCATCGTTCATGCCATGCGTCTTCGTTCTCATGATACGGCTCCTTCTCGCCCGACCTGCTTGGGTTCCATGCTCGGGATCGTGTCGGATCGAAGCCCCGATTCCAGTAGTCCTTAAAGCAATTTAGATACCAGGACACGACTGGCGGCCACGCCAGACGGATCCATCTCTTACGAACGAATTGGGTTGGGATTCGGGAGGGGGAGGGAGGGACGCTGAGGGTTGTGGATGGCCTTCAGGGATCCCGCTCGCCCAGCCGAGTCCACGCTATCTGACTCATTTACTGAGCTTTACCAGTCCGGTGTGGCGAAAGCTCTTGCCCCCGCCATCCGGTGTCGATCTCTTAGACGACGAACCCACTGGTTCAGTTCCAGATTTCTTCCGCCACGAGTGTCACCTAGAGGTGACAGTCGACCCAAATGCTTACGGGATCCGAAGTCCGTTGTTGTTGTGTCCTGACGGACTGACGGCGTCCGGAGCCGGCGACCCCACGCGACGTCACGAGGCGATTGACCGGCGGCGCGGGCGTGTGCCAAGCTGAGCCATCTAAATCACGATCATGGCATCCAAGACCTGTCCACTGTGCGAGAAGCGACGCGGGAAGCGTTCCTGCCCGGCCATCGGCGCACAGATCTGTGCAGCGTGCTGTGGTTCCAAACGGCTGACGGAGATCCAGTGCCCGTCAGATTGCACCTATCTTGTGTCCTCCCAGACACATCCGCCAGCGGTCGTACAACGCCAGCAGGAACGTGACGCCAGGTTCCTCCTCCCGATCATCTCCGGACTGGGACAACGCCAGTATCAGCTGTTCTTCCTGGTCCAGGCGACGCTCCACCGGCTGGCCCAGTCAGACGAGTTCTCGGTGGACGACGCGGTCATCAGAGACACCGCGCAGTCGCTCGCCTCCACCTATGAGACGGCAAGCAAGGGCATCATCTATGAACATCGCGCCACGACGCTCCCCGCCGAGCACCTCGCCCGCGAACTGAAGCCCCTGCTCGAAGGGCAGGACGGTCGCGTCCCGGTCGCTCGGGAAAGCGACCTCGTGGAGATCCTGCGTCGAATCGAACGGGCCGCCTCGGCGGCAAAGAATGTCCTCGACGGTGGCGACCGCGCGTATCTGGATCTCGTGGGCCGACTGCTCCGCCCCGTACCTGGACAGAACCCTCCGACCGGCGGCGGGACCACGCCCGCGGCGGACGACGAGGGACCGTCCGTGATCATCCCCTAGCCGCCCATGTGGCCAAGCGTGTTCAGTGCGTCACGGGCTGCTATCGAGGAATCTCTCTGATACAATTGGGAGTTTGGACCTCGATAGAGAGAGCACTGATGGCGAAGCGTTGTGAGATTTGTGGAAAAGGACCTGCTGCGGGGCGAAACGTCAGTCACGCCCACAACGTGACCCGCCGGCGGTTCCAGGCGAACATTCAGCGGGTGAAGGCGGTAGTCAACG
>CAJWMX010000057.1 GCA_913043805.1 uncultured Acidobacteriota bacterium
AATCTCGTCGAGCGTGCCCCACTGCAGCGCCTTGGTCGGGCACGCCTCGGCGCAAGCTGGTCCGCCGGTGCCGGCGTCGATGCGGTGCGAACAGAAGTTGCACTTCTCCATCTTGCCGGTCTCGTCGCTGAACGTGGGGGCGTCGTAGGGGCAGGCCCACGCACACAGCCGGGCGCCGATGCACTTCTTCTCGTCGACCACCACGATGCCGTCGGGACGTTTCGTGATGGCCCCCGACGGGCAGGCATCGGCGCAGACGGGAACCTCGCACTGATTGCAGGCCATCGTGACGTGATACATCGCGGGCCCACTCTGGTCTTCCTCGATTGTGCGCACCTTCCGCCAGCGCATCCCCAGCTCGACCCCGTTCTCGACCTTGCAGGCCACCTCGCAGGTGCGACAGCCGGTGCAGCGATTGACGTCGACGAAGAAGGCGACCTGGCTCATGACGGGTCTCCGGGTGCCACTTGCACCATCGATGAATTCAACGTGTGACCGAGCGAGATCGGTTCGAACTTGTCAGGGCTCAGGCGGCTGGCGGTCTGCTTTTCGTCAACCGCGCCCCAGCCGGTAGTCACGCTCACCACCCCTTGCATGATGCTCGGAGTCACGACGGCCTCCGCATCGATCTCTCCGCGATCGTTGAACACCCGGACCCGCTGACCGTTGACGACGCCGCGCGAAGACGCATCGTCGGGATGGATTTGCAGCACCTGCCCCTTCCAGATCTCGGTGAGGAAGTCGTGGTGGTGAAAGCTGGAGTTGACGTGGTTGTGGTTCTTCCGGTTGATGAGCTGGAGCGGGTAGCGCTCGGCCAGCGCTTCGTCCACCCAGGGCGCCTCCACCGGATGGAGATACTCGAGTAGCGGGTCGAAGCCGCGCTGCTGCAGATAGAGCGAGAAGAACTCGATCCGGCCTGACGGCGTGTTGAACCGCTTGTCGGCGAACGGAATCCACGGATCCGGCATCGGGTTGACCGGCCCCTCCTCGAGTTGCTCCAGGCTGACCCCGGTCGGCTCGAGGACCCGGCGGAGAAGCGTGTCGTCGGGCTGATCGAAGTCATCGCCGAAGCCGAGTCGCTTGGCGAGCTCGGTCATGATCCAGCGGTCGGACCGCGCCTCGAAGAGCGGCTCGATCGCCTGCTCCATCAGCTGGATATAGCGACTCCGGGTGCCGGCAAGCAGACTGCGGCTCTCGAAGAGCGTCGTGACCGGGAGGACGATGTCGGCGTAGCGCGCCGTCGTCGTCATGAAGATGTCCTGCACCACGACGAAGTCGACGTTGTCGAGCCCTTCGATGATCTTCTGGGTGTTCGGGTACTGGGTGAGCATCCCGGTGCCGGCCACATGGATCACCTTGACGGGGTGCGGCTTGCGCTCGACCAGGTATTCGCCGAGCTTTGTGGCGGGAATGCCCTCGATACCGGGGTTTCGCTGCACCGGGACCGGGTAGTCGATGGTGCCGCCCTGGCCGAGGAAGCCGCCGGTGTCGTTGACGCCTCCCCCGAGCACCCCGACGTTGCCGGTGAGCGCCGCAAGATACAGGTGGCCGATGACGGTGAGCGTGCCGTGGTCGGTCCGCTGGGCGCCGGCCATGTTCTGGATGATGGCGGCCGGCTTCGCCGCGGCGAACTCTCGCGCCACCGAGGCGAAGCTGTCGGCCGGGGCGCCCGTGATCCGATGCACCACCTCGGGCGTGTAGCGTGCCGCGATGGCGGCGAGCCACTCGAAGACCGGCTGATACCGCACCCCGTCGATGACGTAGCTGCCACGCAGGGCCGCCTGGGCGCCCGGGGTGTCGGCGGGCACGGCCCGTGAGGTGTGCTCGTCCCAGACCAGGAACCGACCGGGTCCCTCTTCGCCGTTGGTCAGCAGTTGCAGGTCGGGCAAGTTGACCGGGAGCCCCTGGCCACCCTCCGGCCAACGTGCGGATTCGTCCTGCAGGTCATACCCCTGCTCGCCGTAGCGGACGAGGAACGGGGCGTTGGTGTAGGCGCGGACGTAGTCCTCGTCGATCAGCCCTTCGTCGATCAGCACGTGGATCATGCCGAGCGCGAGCGCCGCGTCAGTGCCGGGCCGGATCTGGATCCACCGGTCGGAGAGCGCCGCCGTCTCGCTCAGCCGCGGGTCGATGGTGACCAGCCGGGCGCCATGCTCTTCCCTCGCCTGGAAGAGGTTCTTCATGTAGCCCTGATTGGTGACCGCCGGGTTGTTGCCCCACGCCAGGAAGTAGCGGCTGTGGATCCACTCGTCCCTGAACTCCGAGCGCCCGCCCCCGAACGTAGCCTGGAATCCCGAGGTGACCGAGGCGCAGCAGAGCTGGGAGATGATCGGCGTGGCGCCGCCGAACCGGTTCCAGAAGGCCGAGTAGAGCCCACGCACGCCGGTCGACAGCGACGACCAGTTGCCGGTCTGTCCGAAGGCGAGGAACGCCTGGTTCCCGTCCTCGGTCCGGATCCGCTCATAGCGTTCGGCGATGGTGTCGAGCGCCTCGTCCCAGCTGATCCGCTCCCACTTGTCCTCGCCCCGCTTCCCGGCGCGCCGCATCGGGTACTTGAGGCGGTGCGGGCTGTGCAGCTGTCGGATCCGGGAGATGCCCCGGGCGCAGGCGAGGATGTTGAAGTCGGGGTCTCCGGTCACCTTGACCAGGCGGCCGTTCTCGACGTGCGCCAGCAGCGCGCAGTGGAGGCACTCCGGGGTGTTGGCCGTCCGGAAGATCTGGGTCGCGCCCGCCACGGTGCCGGCGACCGGCTCGGTTTCCAGATAACGGGGCAGCAGTAGCCCGCCACCGCCGAGCGCGGTGGCGCCGCCGAGGAGCGCACTCCACTTCAGGAAGCTGCGTCGCGACGGCTCGCCGGCATCGCCGGGGTCGGTCAAATCACGCTTCGTCGGCATCGACGGTCCCGTTCGTGGCTGAGACCTGCACTATACGCCAGGGCGGCTAGGGATCGACGAAGTGAAAGTCGGCCGGGCCGTCGCGCCGGGCCAGCAGCACCACGTCGCCTTCCGGCGGCACGATCCAGGTGTGATGCACCTCGCCCGGGATGATGATGTAGCTTCCCGCGGTGACGTCGTAGCGTTCGCCGTCCATGATGATGAAGACCGAGCCCTCGAGGATCATCACGGTCTCGGTGTGGGTGTGCCAGTGCATCTCGAACTCGCTCCCGGCCGGGAAACGGGCGAGGTAGGTCGGTCCGCCCGTCGCCGGGTCGGTGGCCACCGGGGCGTTCTGGAGGCCCGCGGGGAACCGGGGCTGGTTCGACGGCGGGCCCCACTCGGCGTCCTGCCAGTTCATGACCAGGGGCTCCTGTGTTGCCGCGTCCTGCGCGGCGACCAGAGTCGCGAGCGTCAGTGCGGACAGCGCGATCACAAGGGCTCCGCATCGTCGTAGTCTGTGCATGCGGTCATTGTATGCGCGGGCTCCGTGCGACACTGCCGTCCGCACCGCTGCTGCCGATGACCTTTCCGTCGCGTTTGTCCCGTGCCCTGATTCTCGCCGTGGCGGCTGCATGTGCAACCACGCCATCTGCCGTGGCGCAGGAGGCGCCCTACTCCGGGTTCGTCATGGGGAACAGCTCGCCGCTGTCGGCCCTTATCGGCACGCCCGGACGCTGGGTGACGACCGGCGATTCGGGCTGGGAGGTGAGCTGGCGTCTGTCGAGCCATGCCTATGGGGAGTCGAACGACCGCGATGCGTTCCTGCTCGACGGCGAGACACACACGGTCTTTGCGCGGTGGCGCGGCCAGGTGGGCGAGCGGCTGACTCTCGGCGTGGAGCTACCGTGGATCTCGCACAGCGGCGGTTTTCTGGATCCCCTCATCGATGGGTGGCACGACTTCTTCAATCTGCGAGAGAGCATCCGCCCCGACGTGCCGAGTGGACAGTTGAACTTCGTCTACGTCCGCGACGGTGACGACCTGCTGCGGTTCGACGATCCCGTCTCAGGTCTCGGCGACGTGGGCGTGCAGGCCGGGATCCGGGTGGCTGACGGCGCCGGCGCCGGGCTGGCGCGGTTGCCCTGGACGCTGGTGGCCTCCGCGGATCTGCCGACCGGCCGGCTCGCGACACTGACAGGCAATGAACGCTTCGACTACGCGGTGGGAGTGCGGACCGGCTCGCCGGCGTCCTCGTCGTCGCGGCTGCGCTGGTGGCTGGACGGCGGCGTGCTGGTGCCTGGCGAGGTACCGATCGACGGGTTCGAGACGGCCACGGCCGCGCCCTACCTCGATATCGCGTTCAGTTGGCGGGTGAGTGACTCGTTCGAGCTGCTGGCCAATGTTGCCGGCAGCGGACCGCTCTATCACGGTGAGCTGCGGATGCTGGCCGACGGGCCGATCCAGCTCGGGGTCGGTTTTCTCTGGCGGGTGTCGGACCGCTATGCCCTTCGGATGGGCGTCGTCGAGGACGTGCGTCCGGACACCGCCGAGGACTTCTCCGCCGAGTTCGCCCTCGTCGTCTCGCGCTGACAGTTTGCCGTCGAATCTGCAGGGCGGGGCTTCAGCCCCGCCGACCAGCATCAGCGCTTGAGGATCAGATGGTCGAGCTCGGCCGCTGTTATCGCCCGGTAGTCACCGGCACGGACCAGGAAGAACCCGAGACCCAGCGCGACCCAGGCGGCCAGCGCCATCCAGGACGGCGCCGCCATGAAGCCGGGCATGGTGGGGACGGTCAGCAGCATCACGAACCCGATCGAGAGTAGTAGCCCAGCCCACGCCCAGCCACGGTCTGCTCCCTCGACGCCTGACGCCTCGTTCCAGAGTCGTGCCGCCGCGAGGCAGGTGTAGCCATAGCCGAAGGCGGTTCCCAGCGCCGCCATGTCCACCACCCACACGATCACTTCACGGCCGAACCAGGGGGCGATCAGCGAGACCGCCGCCACGAACATGACCGCGTTGACCGGCGTGTGATGGGTCGGATGGATGCGGGCGAACCAGGCCGGGAGGAGGGTGGCGCGCGCCATACCGAACAGCAGCCGGCTCGACGCCATGAAGAAGCCGTTGATGCCGGTGAAGACCGCCATCGTCACCGCGACCGATAGCACCGCCAGGCCGGGAGTGCCAAGACTGGCTAGCACCGCGTTCCCGGTCGGCCACAATGGCGTCCCGCTGACCAGCGCCTGCCAGGGCGAGACGCTCGCGGTGGCCAGGACCACGAGGACGTACATCACGGCGCCGGCGCCGATCGACCAGGCCATGAGCCGCAGCCCACGGCCGGGCGAGAAGTCGAACTCCTCGGCCGCTTGCGGCAACGTGTCGAAGCCGACATAGAGCCAGGGCGCGATGGCCAGCATCGCCAGGACGCCGGCGAGTGGTGAACGCTCGGGGGCAAAGACGGGTGACAGGTTCGCGAGCGACGCGGTGTCGGAGAGCGGCGCCCCGATGCCAACCATCAGCACTCCACCCACCAGCACCGCGGTCAGGCCGACCTGGAGCCGCCCGACGTCCCGGGCTCCCCGGATCTGGAGAAGCGCCACCCCGCCGATGGCCGCACTCGCCAGCAACACCTCGCCCGCGAAGACCTCGAAACCGGCCACTGTGTACAGGTGTCCACGCGCGAAGAGCTGGGGTGCGACGAACTTGCCCAGCATGCCGAGCGCCGTGGCGTTGAGCGGGACGATGCTGAGATAGCCGAGCGCCAGGAACCAGCCACAGAGGTAGGCGTGGTAGCGACCGGCGGTCTGGTACGCGTAGGCGAACTCCGCACCGGCTACCGGGAAGGCGCGGACCATGACGCCGTAGCTCCGGGCGATCACCAGCATCGCGAGGCCACCCAGCCCGACGCCGAGGCTGGCCCCAAGTGGGCCCGCGTCTCTGAGAAAGTCGCCCGGCAGGACGAAGCAGCCGAACCCGATGATGCAGCCGAGCGCTAGCGCGCCAACCTCGAGCGGTTTGAGAACGCGGCTCAACTCGGGGCGGGATGTCATCGGTTGGGAAGGGCGAGACCGAATCGGCCGGTTCAGTCCAGACCGGCGAGGGAGTGTTCGGCTTGTTCGAGGTGCCACGACATGCCGATCTTCTTGAACCGGGCGATAGCGTCCCCGAGCATCGCGCGGGCCCGGTCGTCCGCCTCGAGCGCCTCCGGCAGGAACTTGAGGGCGACCTTGCGGCCCAGCTGGGTGTCATCGGCGAGGAACACCTCGTCCATGCCGCCTTTGCCGAGGCTCGAGAGAAGACGGTAGCGGGAAGACGGTTCGTCAGTCACGATTTTGGGTGTAGATGGTCTCTCCGCCGACAATCGTCTGGAGCACCTGGATGTCCCTGATTGCGGTGGGCTCCACCTTGAGCGGGTTGCCGTCGAGGATGACCAGATCGGCCAGCTTGCCGACCGCGATCGAACCTTTCACGTCTTCTTCGAAGTTCTGCCAGGCGGCGTCGATGGTGACCGCGCGGAGCGCTTCGAGCGGCGTGATCCGTTCATCCGGACCAAGGACCTGATCGGTCCTGGTCAGCCGGTTCACGGCCACCCAGACCAGCTGCAACGGGTTGACCGGGGTCACCGGCGTGTCGTCATGCACCGTGAAGGTGATGCCACGGTCGATCGACGAACGCAGGGCGCTGATCCCCGCCGCCCGCTCCGGTCCCATGAAGACGTCGCGGTGCCGGTCGCCCCAGTAGTAGACATTCCCCACGAAGAAGGACGGGCTCAGGCCCAGGTCGGCGATGGTGTCGAGCTGGTCCTGGCGCACCATCTGGCAATGTTCGATGCGGTGTCTCGCGTCCTCGCGCGGGTACGCCCGCTGTGCCTCGACATACGCATGCAGCACGTCGTCGATGGCGGCATCACCATTGGCGTGAATCGCGATCTGATAGCCCGCCTGATGCAGGTCGGTGACCATCGTGGTCAGGTCTTCGCGGCTGCGGCGCGGGTAGCCGCGGTAGGCGGCGTCGCCGTTGAACGGGGAATGATACGGCTCGGTGAAATAGCCGGTGTAGCCCTGGTTCGACCCGTCCTGGATGATCTTGATCGCGCCGAGTTTCAGGAAGTCGTCCCCGAACCCGGACACGATGCCGCCAGCTTCTGCCGCGGTCGGTTGTTCCGGCGTGCCCCGCGATTGCATCGTGATGATCCGGAAGGTCAGGATGTCCTCGGCACGCGCCCGCTGCAGCCCCGCTAGGCTGTCCCGGCTGCCGCCGGCGATGACGGCCGTCGTGACGCCGTCCTCGACGTAGTCCGCCACCGCGGCGCGGTAGGACTCCATCGTCTGCTCCGGCGTTGGCGGTGGGATGAGTCGGGTGACCATCCCCATGGTCTCTTCGAACACGCCGTCCGGTTCACCCGTCTCGGGGTCCTTGCGCACGACGCCGCCCGGAGGGTTCGGGGTGTCGCGGGTCACGTCGGCCAGCTCCAGCGCCAGACCGTTGGCGACGCCCAGATGTCCCGAGGTGTGCGCGATGTAGATGGGGTGGTCGGTGGAGGCGCGGTCGAGGTCGTCGCGGGTCGGATGCCGACCTTCGGCCAGGAGCGTGTCGTCGTAGCCGCGCCCCGAGATCCACTGGCCCGCCGGCGTTGTCTCGGCGCGGGTCCTGAGCGCGGCCACGAGCTGATCCATATTCTCGATGGTCCCGATCGGGGGGCTGTTGAGATCGACCTGGGTGACGGCCCCCCGACCCGATCCCGGGAAGTGATCGTGGGCAGCGTAGAAGCCGGGCGCCATCGTGCTGCCGTCGAGGTCGTACACGCGCGTGTCGGGACCGGCCAGCGCCGCGATCTCGACATCGTCACCGACCGCGACGATCCGGTCGCCCAGCACAGCCACCGCGCGGGCCATCTGATCACCCTCCATGGTGATCACCGTGCCGTTGAACCAGATCGTGTCCGGCCGGAGCCCTCCGATCAGAGGATTACAACTGGCAATCCCGGCGGCGACCGCGATGATTCCGCCGAAGCGGCGCAGCATCACCCGTTCAGCTCCCGGTACTTCTCCAGCAGTCTGGTGGGCGTTGGCTTGAACGCATCGCGACGGAACGGGGCGGCCAGCGCCTGGCTCAGTCGCAGGGTGAGTACGGTGGGCCGGTTCGACGAAATGGCCGCCGTGAGCGCATCCCCGACCTGGTCCAGATGCTCCACCCGGACGCCGTCGGCACCCATCGCGCGGGCCACGGCCGAGAAGTCGGGGTTGTCGAGATTGGTGGCCACTTCGCGGCCGTCGAAGAAATCCAGCTGGTTCCGTTTCTCGGCGCCCCACTGCTGATTGTCGAAGACGACCGCGACGACCGGAATCTGCTCCCGGACACAGGTCATCGTCTCGGCGAGGCTCATGCCCCAGGCGCCTTCACCGACATAGGCGACCGCCGGGCGGTCCGGCGCGGCCACCTTGGCGCCGATGGCGGCCGGGAAGGCGTAGCCGCAGTTGCCCCAGCTCATCGCGGCCAGGAAGCTCGGGGCCTGATCGAACGTCAGGTAGCTGTTGGCTGTGGAGCAGACGTTGCCGATGTCGGTCGACACCATCGCATCGGCCGGCATCGCCTTCTGCAGTTCGGTGAGCGCGGCGCGGGGGTCGATCTGACCCGGTTCGGACGGGCCGGCCTGACCGGCGAGCTCGTTCGCCCACTCGGTCTTGACGGCGGCGATCTGGGCCAGGCGTTCGTCGGCGGGGTGCGGGGCGTCTGCCTGGTCGAGTCGTGCGAGCAGCGCCTCGGCGGCGAGGCCGGCATCACCTCGAATCCCCAGTGCGATCGGTTTCACCAGACCCAGCACCCGAGGGTCGGCGTCGATCTGAATGATCTGCGCGTCGGTCGGCCAGTAGTCGATGCCATGCTGGGGGAGGGTGCCAAACGGGCCGAGCCGGCTGCCGAGGGCGAGCACGACATCCGCCTTGGTCAGACACTGCATCGCCGCCTTCGAGCCCTGATAGCCGAGCGGCCCGACCGCTTGCGGATGGCTGGCGGGAAACGCATCGTTGTGCAGGTAGCTGGTCACGACGGGACAGCCGATCCGCTCGGCCAGCTTGCGCGTCGCCTCGATGCCGTCGCCCATCACCAGACCGCCTCCCGCGATGATCACAGGTCGCGCGCTGCCGGCCAGCAACGCGGCCGCGCGGTCCAGCGAGGCGGCGCCGCCGGCGCTCCGCTCGATCGGCTGGGGCGAGGCAATGGTCGTATCCAGCTCGCCGTAGAAGTAGTCGCGCGGGATGTTCACCTGCACCGGACCACGCTCGTCGAGCGCGATCGTCATTGCCCGGTGGGTCAGCTCGGCGATCCGGGTCGGGCTGTTCACATGCACCTGATACCGCGTGATCTTGGAGAAGATCGGCATCTGGTCGGTTTCCTGGAAGCCGCCCAGGCCCGCCGTCGTGCTGCCTGCCTCTGGAGTGATGGCCACGACCGGTGAATGAGCCCAGTAGGCGGCCGCGATCGCGGTAACGAAGTTGGTGACGCCGGGACCGTTCTGCGCGATGCAGACGCCGTGGCGGTTGGTCACCCGGGAGTAGCCATCGGCCATGTGCGCCGCGTTTTGCTCGTGTGCGACCGACACCAGGCGGATGCCGGCCAGCGGGAACAGATCCATCGCATCCATGTAGGCGGATCCGGCGATGCCGAACGCCGTGCTCACACCGTGGGCGACGAGGGTTTCGACAAACGCCTCGCTTGAGGTCATACGGGTCATCGGGTGTCCTCTCGCAGACCGGACGGGAGCCTGGGCGAAGCCAGCAACTCCGCGAACGCTTCCCATCGGTTGTCCCGGGTCCCGCCGCTCTGACGTTCCACGTAGTCGGCGACCAGGTCTCTCCCCAGGTTGTAGTTGATGACGTAGCTCCGGTACTGATCGAAGAACCGCGTCCTTTGCTCGGCGCGGTCGGGCGCCATCATGGCGTAGCGGCTCAGGTAGTCTGCGGCCGTCGCGCGGTCGATCTCGCCGTTCAGATAGCGGCGAGCCGCTTCGTTCCCGGCGTAGTCGAGCTGGGCCACTAGCGCCTGGACCTCGTAGTACTCCTCGACGCGCGAGCTCTCCAGCCCGGCCGCCGGAAACAGTACGTTCCGTTCGAAGGCGAGACGCTCGCTCGGGCTGAATGTCACGTCGATGCCGTAGTTGGCCGTGCCCTCGGCGATCAGCGACTGGGGTGAGAACAGCGCGTAGACCGAGAACTCGGGCCATCCGCGGTCTAGGACGAGATGTCGCTCGAGCAGTACGTTGTAGACGTGGTGCCCGGGGTAGCCCTCGTGACATGCGAGGTCGATCGCGCGGTCGATGTAGATGGGGAGGTCGGTGTTGACCTGGATCAGGCTGCGGAAGCCGCCCTGATACCAGTTGTAACCGCTCCACGACTTGTCGGTGACGTACTCGACCGTGAAGCTCTCGTCCGCCGGAAGCTCTACATGTTCCACCGTCCGGCGCCGGCACTCGGCGATGGCCGCCTCGAACACGCCGTCCAGCCGGTCGGGCGGAATCACGAAGTCGCGGCGGAACTGCTGATAGCGGTCGATGACTGCCCCGTCTCCGGGGAGCGCCTGGTCGAGCGCCGCCAGCACCTCCTCGAAGTACGCTGCCGAGTTGGTGGGCGCCACCGCATCGTAGAGCGCGCTCGACTCGTCGTCGAATGCCAGTGCCTGCCCGTTCAGGATGCGAACCCGCGACTGGAGCGAGGCAAGCTGGCGTCCCAGATACTGGTGGCGCAGCCGCGTGAGCGGATCCGCGTCCGCTGGCGGCTCGGTCTCGGCAAGCGCCGCGAGGACGGC
>CAJWMX010000058.1 GCA_913043805.1 uncultured Acidobacteriota bacterium
GGCCTCGCGCTGGGCCGCGCGGGTACGCGACGCCGAAGACCGGGTCTACAGGCTCTATCCGCGTCAGGCCAACCAGCTGGCGGCGCTGAGCGCATGGGAGCTGGCGTTCCATGCTCTGGCGGTACTCGAAATCTGCCTGGTGTTGTCGCTGATCAGCCCGGTCGCACCCACCCTGCTCGACGCGTTCGTCTTCGAGGCGGTGAATCGGTTCATCGCCGTCGTCTTCAAAGTGGTGCCGATGCGCATCGGTGTCGACGAGGCGGGCACTGCCGCGTTCGCGGAGCTGCTCGAGTTCGGCACCGCGGCCGGTGTCACGCTCGCGCTGGTCCGCAAGGCCCGGATGCTCGTGTGGATGATCATCGGCGGCCTGCTGCTGGCACGCCGTGGTCTCTCGGTGGGATCCGCGATCGCCGACGCGGAAGGTCAGGCGACGGTGGACGACGGACCACCCCGATGAGCTCGCCACGCTCGGCGGTGGTGGTGATGGCGCGAGCGCCAAACGGCCCCCGCGTGCCGAAGTCTCGACTGGCTGATGTCCTCCCGGCCGAATCAGACCGGCGGCGTCTCTACGCTGCGTTCCTCGCTGACACGATTCAGGCATGCCGCGAGACCGGAGCGCTGGTGCGGGTCGCCTACACGCCGAGTGGTGGCACACTGGGGTTCGACCAGGTCGGTGCGCGACCCGAGGAACTGCTCGCCCAGCGCGGCGACAACCTCGGAGCCCGGGAGCGCGGCGTATTCGAGGATCTGTTCGCAGCGGGCCTGTCACCAGTCGTGATGATCGGCTCGGACCTCCCGACGCTGCCGATTGAATATGTGCGCTCGGCGCTGGACCGGCTGACCACTGATCCCGCGCAGGTCGTGCTGGGACCGGCCGACGACGGCGGCTACTACCTGATGGGACTGGCTTCCGACCCGGCAGGCGTGCCGGATCTGTTCACCGATGTCCGCTGGAGCACGACAGACACCTTGGCCGACACGAAAAAGGCGGCGGACGCCGCCGGCCTGGCGGTGAGCTACGTAGACCGCTGGTACGACGTGGATGACGAAGCCGGTCTGGACAGACTGCGGAACGAACTCGCCACCCCCGCCGGCACCGCCCGAGCCCCCGCGACCACCCAGGTGCTCGACAAGCTCTTCCCAAAGCCCAAAGCCTGAAGCCCAAAGCCAGACGGTGGGCGCCGTCTCACACTTCCCGGCGCCCCTCCATGGCTTTTAGCATCGTGATCTCGTCGGCGTACTCGAGATCGCTTCCGACCGGCACGCCCATGGCGATGCGGCTCACCCGCACGCCGAGCGGCTTCAACAGCTTGGCCAGATAGATGGCGGTGGCTTCGCCTTCGACGTTGGGATTGGTGGCGAGAATCACCTCTCGCACCTCGTCGCTGCCCACGCGCTGCAACAACCCCTTGATGTGCAGATCGTCAGGCCCGACGCCCTTGAGCGGGGACAGCGCACCCATCAATACGTGGTAGGCGCCCTTGAAGTCGCCGGTCTTCTCGACGGCCGCGACGTTGTGAGGATCTTCCACGACGCAGATCAGCTGCGGGTCGCGCCCGGGATCGGTGCAGTAGAAACAGGGATCGCGGTCGGTGATGTTCGAGCAGACCGAGCAGTAGGTCACCCGCTCCTTCACGTCGCGGAGCGCGTCTCGAAGCCGGTCCACGTCCTCGCGAGGTTGCTTGAGGAGGTGAAAGGCCAGCCGCTGCGCGCTCTTGGCTCCGATGCTCGGAAGCTTCTGGAGCTCCTCGGTCAACCGGACAAGCGGTTCGATCTCGCTCATGTCAGGCCGGGGATGTTCATGCCGCCCATCATGCCGCCCATCTGCTGCTGCAGCAGCTCGTCGGCGCGACGCTGGGCGTCGCTGACGGCGGCGACGATCAAGTCCTGGAGCATCTCCACGTCATCGGCCGACACCACCTCGGGATCGATGGTGATGCTCTGAATCTCCTTCACCCCGTTCATCACCACCGTGACCATGCCGCCCCCCGCGGTGGCTTCGACCTTGGTCGTACGGAGCTGACGCTGCAGGTCTTCCTGCATCTTCTGCGCCTGGCGCATCATCTTCTGAATGTTCATAGCCTCGGCTCGCTCACATCTCTTCGACGTCTTTGATCTCGGCGGGAAACACCTCGAGCATCGTCTGCACCGCTTTGTCGTCCATGACCTGCGCCAGCAGGTCGTCAGTCGGCTCGTCCGCCGTCGGCTTCATCGGGTTCATCCGCCGCGGCGGCGGCGCCGGCGTGGGGGCCGGCTCGGCCCTCGAGTCGGTATCGAGGTCCGGCGGCTCCTCTGGGAGTGGCGGCTCTTCGGGGGCAGGGTCAGGCTCCGGGTCGGCGTCTAGCGCCGGTTGCTCGGCCTGATCGACCGAGGGGCCGGTATCAGCGGGAGCCGCCGCGCGGTCCGCCGCGACCTGCCGGGTCGACACGCGCACCTTGCGGCCGATCACCCGGGTCGCCAGAGGCTCGAGCCAGGTGCGGCTCCGCTCGACCTGCTGCGCGAGCGCTCGCTGCCCATCGCTGAAATCAAAGGTGACCGCGTCGGTCTCGACCCGGACCGCCTGGGCCTGCGCCGCCACCGTGCCGTGGAAGAACTTCTTGGTCCGCTTGAGCTCGGCCAGCAACGCGGCACGGGCCTCCTCGGCGCCGGCCGGCGGCGGCAGCTCAGCGGCCGGTGGGGCCGGGTCGGGTTCAGGTGCGGGCGACGGCGGCGCCGCGGATGGCGGCGGGGCGGCGGGGGGGCGCGGCGGTGCCGGCGCGCTCGAACGAGCGGCCGGGGCCGGACGAGTGGCGGGCGGGGCGGCCGGACGGCGCTCGGTCGCACTGGACGTCGCGGCCGGGGCCGGCTGCCTGGCCAGCCCGTCCACCAGATCGGCCAGCGGCACGAGATTACGGAGATGCATCCATCGCAGCATCGCCACTTCGAAGTGATAGCGAGGCTGCGCCGCCCCCCGGATCTCGAACTCGGCCTTGGACAGGACATCGAACCCGCGGAGCAGGTCCTCCCGGGAGAACCGCGACGCCAGCGCCTCGAGCCGCGCCCGCTCGTTGTCGGCGGCGATCTCCGGGTCCTCGATACGCGCCGGATCGACTTTCAGCACCAGGAGGTCGCGCGCCAGTCGTGACAGCTCGCGACAGACCGACCGGAGGTCGTAGCCGGATTCCACGAAGCGCCCGGCCAGCTCGAAGACTTTCGGCGCCGCCTCGTCAGCCACGGTTTCAGCCACGTCGAACACGGCGTCCCGCCCGACGAGGCCCAGCACCGCGGACACCTCTTCGGCGCTCGCTGACTCGCCAGCGAACGCAATCACCTGGTCGAGCGCGCTCTGCGCGTCGCGCATGCTGCCCTCGGCCGCCCGCGCGATCAGGGTGAGCCCGGAGTCGTCGATGGCGACCTTCTCGCTCTCGGCGATGGTCTTGAGCTGCTCGGTGATGGCCGCCGTGCCGATCGTCCGGAACTCGAACACCTGCGCCCGCGACAGGATCGTGTCGGGAATCTTGTCGAGCAGGGTCGTGGCCATGATGAAGACCACATGGGGCGGCGGCTCCTCGACCGACTTGAGCAAGGCGTTGAAGGAGCTCGCCGAGAGCTGGTGCACCTCGTCGATGATGAACACCTTGAACCGGTCGCGCACCGGCGCAATCGCGAGCCCGGAAATGATCACTTCCCGGACGTTGTCGACCTGGGTATGGGTCGCGGCGTCGATCTCGAGCACGTCGATATCGCGCCCTTCCGCGATCTCGGTGCAGGCGTCACAGGTGCCGCACGGCGACTCGGTAGGACCGTCGACGCAGTTGAGCGCCCGCGCGAGAATGCGAGCGGTCGTCGTCTTGCCGACCCCGCGAGGTCCGGCAAACACGAACGCCTGGGCCAGTCGGTCCTGGGCGATGGCATTACGCAGCGTCTGGGTGACGCCACGCTGGCCGATCACGTCATCGAACCGTTGCGGGCGCCACTTGCGGGCTATGACCTGATACGCCATGTGCGGTGACGGGGGGCGGGTGGCGGGTCCCAGCCGCGACCCGGAAGGACCTGCGGCACATGTCAGTGACTACTTAGCGCTGCTGCCTTCCGGCCCTGACGCGATTCGTAGGCTGAGATTGCACAGGGTCCGGGCCGCGCTGCGACCCGTCACCACTTCGTCGGTCGGTTCGCCGGCCATTCGTGGCTGGCGGTGAGCCCAGTCTATCGCCCCGCTCGAAGGTCGATCAACCCGGCCGCGGCGTGGCGATTCGGCCCACCCGGCGTGAGCGAGCCCGCGTGATAGACTGCGATTCAGGACCGCTCAGCGGCCATCCGGCCACTGCGGAGAGATGTCCGAGCGGTTGAAGGAGCACGCTTGGAAAGCGTGTGTAGGGGAAACTCTACCGTGGGTTCGAATCCCACTCTCTCCGCCATTTCCTCAAGCAGTTGTGACTGGGCACCGTCGCGGGCAACTCTCGGCCGCGTTCACGATAGCGGCCTCGCTGGTCGCCGGCTGTCAACCGGCGCCGGTCGACTACCGCCCGCTCCCGGTCATCGCCACCCAACCGCGAGTGCTGCAGGATACCGACGAGATCCGCCGGTATCTCAACGCGTTCCCGCTGGACGACTATCAGCAGTACGACGTCCCTGAGGTGGGTCGGTTCTTCGTCGACGATATCGGCGACATGGTCAAGCAGGGCATCATCAACGGCGACGCGTGGGAGCCGCACGTGGTCGCACTGCTGGAGAACCACGTCGAACCGGGCTCGGTGGTCATCGAGGTCGGCGCCCATATCGGCACCCACACGGTGCCAATCGCACGGTGGACGGGCCCCCACGGGCGGGTCTATGCGTTCGAGCCACAGCGGAAGATCTTCCGGGAACTGCACCACAATCTCGCGCTCAATGGTCTGACCAATGTCGTGCCCCTCAGATTCGCGGTGGGGGCCGGCGAGCCGCGCATCATCGAAATGAACCCGGCGACGCCTGGCAACGAGGCCGGTACGGGCGTGGGGGTCGGTGGCGACCCGGCCGAGCTCCGGACGCTCGACAGCTTCGAGTTCGAAGCGGTGTCGCTCCTCAAGATCGACGTGGAGCACTACGAGAACGAGGTACTCGACGGCGCCCTCGACACAATCCGACGCAACCGCCCCGCGGTCGTGCTCGAGATCCTGGGCGGCGAGGACTACGAGACGGCCGACGCGGACGCCAGGGCCCGGATCCATGCCACCTGGAGCAAGCTCGAAGCGCTCGACTACACCGTGACTCCGGTGCGGAATCACGACTACCTCGCGCTGCCGAACCCGGCTGGCGATTGATCCGTTCAGCCAGATAGAGATACACTCCCCTCACATGGTGATGTGAGAGCCTGCTGACTGATTCACTGCCGCTCCTGCCCGGCACCGTCGATCTGCTGATCCTCAAGACCCTCTCGCTGGGGGCCAACCACGGCTACGGCATCTCGCTCCTCCTCCGCCAGCGCACCGATGGCAGCCTCGGACTCGAGGACGCGGCGCTGTATCAAGCGCTCCACCGGCTGGAGAAGCAAGGTGCGGTGACGGCCGAGTGGGGTATCTCGGAGAACAACCGGCGCGCCAAGTTCTACGGCCTGACGCCCCAGGGACGACGGCAGCTCAGGCAGGAAGCGCGCCGCTGGGAACAATACGCCGCGGCGATGGTCAAGGCGCTCCGACCAGCCTGAGCAGTCAGCCACGAAGAGCTTCAAACGGCTATTCAGGTTTCCGTGGCGGCGGCCTCGCGACATCGACCACGAGGTCGACGCCGAGCTGGCGTTCCACCTCGAGATGAAGACCGACGAACTGACACGTGACGGGGTGGCGCCAGGCCAAGCCCGGCGCGAAGCGGAACGTCAGTTTGGGGATATCGAGAAGACCCGCCGCTATCTCACGTGTGTCGACCGGCGCGTCGAACGACACACCCGGTGGTGGTGGTTCCTGGACGACCTCGGACAGGACCTGCGCTATGGCATACGCGCACTCGGCCAGCGGCCGACCTTCGTCCTGGCGGCGACGCTGACCCTGACCCTGGGGATTGGCGCGAACGCGGCGATCTTCAGCGTCATCAACACGCTGCTGCTCCTGCCGCCACCGTTCCCCCACGCCGACCGGATCGTGCAGATCTACGAGACCAATGCCGCCTACGTGCCGACCCCGGACAAGATGGCCGTCTCGCGGGACAACTTTCTCGACTGGCGCCGGCAGAGCCAGGCGTTCGACCGGCTCTCGGCCTAGCGCAACTGGTACGCCAGCGTCGCCGGTCCGGACGGCTATCGCCTCGAGCCAGAGCAGGTCCGAAGCGTCAGAACGTCGGCCAATTTCTTCGAGATGCTCGGTGTGGACGTGGTGCTGGGTCGCACGTTCCGGCCGGGCGAAGACGAGCCGGGCCGAGGTCAGGTCGCCATCCTCTCCGACAGCCTCTGGCAGCGGCGCTTCGGTCGCGACCCGGATGTGGTCGGGGAACGCCTGCTGGTAGACGGTCAGCCACTGACCATCATCGGGGTACTACCGGCGGGCTTCTACATGTTTCAGCCCGACTTCGAGCTATGGTTGCCATGGTCTGAACACCCGGACATGCATCAACGGAACGACCACTCGTTGGTGGTGGTCGCCCGGCTTGCCGCCGGAGTCAGCCGCGAGACGGCCCAGGCCGAGATGGATGGCATCGCGGCGGAGCTGGCCCGCCGGTATCCGGACACCAACGAGGGCTGGGGCGCCACGTGATCCCGATGAACCGAACTTCCTCGAGCTCCGGATCATCTCGCCCGGCTATTTCTCGACCCTGGAGATCAACCTGCTCGCGGGACGTCAGCTTCGGCAGAGCGATGACGCCGAGACCCGGCCGGTGGCCGTGGTCAATCGAGCATTGGCAGACCGCTTCTGGTCGTCACCGGGGGTCGCTCTGGGCCAACGCCTGCGAATCGCGCACGCCGATGAGACGTCGCGCCCACCGTGGGCCCCGATGGGCTCGTTCGACTGGATCACGATTGTGGGCGTGGTGGAGAACACGCAGGAGCTCGGTCTGCTGGATCAACTCGTGCTGCCGACGGTCTATCAGTCCTACCCGCAGAACCCGTCGCCGTTCATGCACGTCCTGGTGCGGACCGACGGCGATCCCGCGACCATCGAGATGCCGGTGGTGAGGACGTTCAGCGCTCTGGACAGTCGTATGGCCGTGGGCGATGTCCAGCCGATGGACCGCATCCTCCCCAACTCGCTCGCGACGCCACGATTCAATTCGCTCCTGCTCGGAATCTTCGCGGGACTGGCCTTGTTGCTCTCGGCCATCGGCGTGTACGGAGTGACCGCCTACACGGTGGGGAGACGCACCCGAGAGTTCGGCATCCGTCGAGCGCTTGGCGCGAGGGGCGTGGACATGGCCAGGCTGGTCGGCCAGGACACCGCCGTGTCGGCCGCGGCCGGCGCAACGCTCGGCATCGTCGGCGCGCTTGCGGCCGGTCGGCTCCTCAGCGGACTGCTGTTTGGTGTCGGCGCTACCGACCCGCGAATCCTGGGCGGCGCGGCAACGCTCCTGCTGCTCGTTGCGCTGACGGCGGCGTTCCCGGCACGCCGAGCCACACGGGTCAGCCCGCTGAGGGCGCTCAAGACCGACTGATCTCGTCGCTCAGTCGGCGGACGCCCGATAGGCGATCAACTCGCCAGAGTAGCCACCCCCGCTCACGGCCACCACGAGATACTGCACACCGTCGACCGCATAGGTCATCGGCGACCCGGTCTGGGGCGCCGGCATCGGCACCGTCCCGACCTCGGCGCCGGTAGCCTTGTCATAGGCACGGAGCATGGCCACGCGCTCACCGTCCGGCGTCGTGTGCACCAGGGGATCGCCCGCGATCAGCAAGGTTCCGGTAACGAGCGTGCCGACGCTGCCCGGCTGACCGGTGCGGGGAATGTCGAGGTCGGCCAGCAGGGCATGGTTCCGGATGTGATCCGGCGTCTCGCCGTGTGGAATCTGCCACAGCAACTCGCCCCGCTGGAGGTCGATGGCGCTGATGACGCCATAGGGCGGCTTGAGCAAGGGAAGCCCCTGAATGGTCAGCCTCGCCCGCTCGCGCACCTCCGGCGACATCGGCGGCCGGGGCGGAATCTCGAACTCGGTGCGCCCACCGCCAACGCCGGAACCGGCGCCGCCACTCGTACGCGGGCCTGTGACCGCGTTGCCCTGGATGTAGTCCATGTCCGACTGTCCCGGGTACGGCGGCATCAGGCCGAGGGATCCGACGGAGCTGTTCGAGGACACGTAGAGCACCTGGGTCTCGGGGTCGAAGGACCCCCCTGGCCAGTTCGTCCCTCCGCCCTGGGCCGGCGCGATCAGCGTGCCCAGGGGTCCGTCCAGCCGGCTTACCGTCGGCGGCGTGAAGATGGGACCCATGCGGTAGTGCGACACGCGCTCCATCGCTTCGACGCGCAGTTCGGGCGTAAAGTCGATCAGGTCGTCGACGGTGACCCCTTGCCGGTCGTAAGCTGGCGGCTTGGACGGAATCGGCTGGGTCGGCGAGTACCACTCTCCCGGCACATCGCCCACCGGCACCGGCTGCTCTGCGATCGGCCAGACGGGCTCACCCGTCTCCCGGTCGAACACATAAAGAAACACCTGCTTGGTCGGCTGCGCGACGGCCTTAATCTCGCGACCGTCGACCGTGATGTCGACCAGGATGGGAGCGCACGGAATATCGTGATCCCAGATCCCGTGGTGCACCAGCTGGTAGTGCCACCGCCGCTCCCCGGTGTGGAGATCCACCGCCACGAGGCTCTCGGCGAACAGGTTGTCGCCGGGTCGGTTCGCTCCGAAGTAGTCACCGGTGGCCGCCTCGACCGGCAGATAGACCAACCCCAGCTCGGGGTCGACCGAGATCTGCGCCCAGACACCCGTGTTGCCCGTATAGACCGCCGAGTCCCTCAGCCAGGTCTCGCGGCCGGGCTGCCCGGGGCGCGGGATCGTGTGGAAGATCCACAGCCGTTCGCCGGTGCGGGCATCGTAGCCGCGCACGTACCCCTTCACGTTCGCGCGACTCCGCGGATTGCCGCCCGTGCGATGCGCCGCGCCGACGATAATCACGTCGTCAGCCACGATAGGTGTGGCATGGAGTCCGACCTCGCCAGTGACCGGATCAATCGCCTGGTCGTTGTTCTGTTTCAGGTCGACCATGCCCTCTGACCCAAAGCCAGGCACAGGCCGTCCCGTCGAAACATCGAGCGCGATCATGCGATACCCGGGGGTCACGAACACGACTCGGGGTGAGGTGGACTCGTCGCCCGGCCAGTAGGCCAACCCTCGACCGGAGAGCCGGCGCGGCGCCGCCGCGCCGCGATCGCCCTCGTCCAGGCTGTACATCCACCTCAGCTCGCCCGTCGCCGCATCGATCGCGACCACGGCCCGCCGTGATCCGGCTGTCGAATACAGCACGTCGTCGACGACCAACGGCGTCGACTGAAAGCGAAACTCGGGCGTGGGGCCGAGGTTGTCGGTCTTGAAGCGCCAGGCCACTTCGAGATCGTCGAAGTTACCCGCCGTGATCTGTGAGAGCGGCGCGTATCTGGTGTGTCCCAGATCTCCGCCGTAGGTCGACCACCCACCACCCGTCGCGCCAGTCTGGGCTCCGGCCATCGCCGGCCCGAGCAGGTTGAGCACACACACGCACCATCGCCAGCATCGAGGCATGGCGGTCAGTATAGCCGGGGCTGACGAGAGAGAGATTCCGCCTCAGGCGGGCATGGACACGACGCGGCCAGGTCGGGGTGGCACGGGGCGTGGACGGGATGGCGAGCGAGCCCCTGGGTCGGAACCGGGTCGAGCTCGGCGTCCACCATCGGGGCCAACCCCTCGCTGGCCAACAACGCCACCGTCCGGGCCTGGCGCTTGGTGAGCCCCTGCGGGTCGGGTAAGTGGACGCTGAGCACGCCCACCAGCCGCTCACCGGTCACGAGCGGCAGCGTGGAGCATGTTGACAGCCTCGGAAACCGCGGCACGCTCGAGGCGGACGATGTCCAGTGGATGACCTCGGGTCGAGGCATCCTGCACCAGGAGATGCCACAGGGAGATGCCGAGGGCCGGATGCACGGCTTCCAGCTCTGGGCAAACCTGCCGGCGGCGCTGAAGATGACCGCTCCGAGGTATCAAGACGTGACGGCCGACGCGATACCTGATGTCGTGGACTACGATGGGACGCGAGTACAGATCGTGTGTGGCGATTTCTGGGGCAAACGGGGCCCGGTGGACGGCGTGGCCGCTGACCCACGCTATCTGGATGTCTCGGTCCCGCCGGGTGTCACGCGCCGGCTTCCGGTGGAGCGGCCGCGGCACGCGTTCGCCTACGTGTTCGCCAGCGCGGGACGGTTCGTCGACGCCTCCGACCCGTTGCCCGTAGAGACCGAGCTTGTCGATGGGGAGGAATCGCCAGGCGTCGCCCTCACCGGCAACCGTTCCCTG
>CAJWMX010000059.1 GCA_913043805.1 uncultured Acidobacteriota bacterium
GCCGTCGTGCCCGATGATGAGCCGATTCCGGCACATCTGCTGGGCAACATGTGGAGCCAGACCTGGTCGAACATCTACGACCTGGTCGCGCCGCCGAGCGCCGATCCCGGCTATGACCTGACTTCGCTGCTCGAGTCGAACCGTGTCGATGAGCTCGAGATGGTTCGCTACGGCGAGCGATTCTTCAGCTCGCTTGGGTTCGATCCGTTGCCCGACACGTTCTGGCAGCGGTCGCAGTTCGTCCAGCCAGAAGACCGAGACGTGGTATGTCACGCCAGCGCCTGGGATCTGGACTACGAATCGGATATCCGGATCAAGATGTGCATCGGCATCAACGACCAGGATTTCGTCACGATTCATCATGAGCTGGGCCACAACTACTATCAGCGGGCCTACCAGGAGCAATCTCCACTGTTCCGGGCAGGCGCGAACGACGGGTTTCACGAAGGCATCGGCGACACGATCGCGCTGTCGATCACTCCGGAGTATCTGTCCGAGGTGGGGTTGCTGGGTCGTGTGCCGCCGCCAGATCGCGATCTGGGACTGCTGATGCGTCTGGCCCTCGACAAGGTGGCGTTCCTGCCGTTCGGGCTGATGGTGGATCAATGGCGATGGAAGGTGTTCTCCGGCGAGATCGAGCCGGAGGCCTACAACGACGGGTGGTGGGAGCTCCGCACGCGATATCAGGGAATCAGGCCGCCGGTACCACGGAGTGAAGCCGATTTCGACCCGGGCGCGAAGTATCACGTTCCGGCCAACACCTCCTATACCCGCTACTTTCTTGCTCACATCCTGCAGTTTCAGTTTCATCGGGCGCTGTGTGACGCAGCCGGGTTCGAGGGGCCCCTGCATCGCTGCTCCATCTACGGCAGCGGTGACGCCGGGGTGCGTCTCCGACGGATGCTGGAGCTCGGCGCGAGTGAGCCCTGGCCCGATGCCCTGGAGCAGGTCACGGGGCGACGCGAGATGGATGCGACCGCGATGCTCGACTACTTTGCTCCGCTGCAGCGGTGGCTGGATGAGCAGAATGCGGAGCGGTCGTGTGGCTGGCCCACCTCCGGCCCGCTCCGCTCCAGCTAGCGCACCGGAGTGTCAGGCCGAGACCGCCCCAAACCAGATCCGGTGGCTCGTCGACACCACCGGCACATCCAGCGCCTGGAGCAGTGAGCCGGGCGCCCGATCCTTGATGACGACCGCCCGTCGGGCGACCCGTCGAGCCAGGGCGATGTCGTCCCGCGTGGGGCGGTTGCGGATGGCGAGGCGGCGCACGAGGTCGAGGCTCCGCGTGGCGGCGACCGGCCTGTCGAACATCGGGTCGAGGTAGACGACGTCCCAGCTGTTCTCACCGAGTGTCGGAAGCAGGTCGCGATAGTTGGTCGTTCGTACCCGCACCCGACGCATCGCGCGGACGAGCGCCGGGTCACGGTGGGCGTAGCTCCGCAGGCCATGCTCGACAAGCGTCGCCAGGATGGGGTTGGCCTCGAGCGCCTCGACCACGCCGGCTGAACCGACGACGTGGGCCGCCACGATGGCGTCCGCGCCCAGACCGCAGGTGCAGTCGAGAAACCGGTCGCCGGACGCGAGAGCGGCTACCTTGGCGAGGCGGTCCACGCCTCCGGCGACGATGGTCGCCACGCGATGCCGAGCCATGTTCGGGTGGAAGCCGTACGCGTGTCCAGGCACGCCGTAGCGAAGCGCCTCATCTCCGACGATGAGGGAGGCGGTGGCGTCGGTGCGGTCCAGCAAGACGCGGAGGGTCAGGCGCCGTCGCGCGACATATCGGTGCCCGAGGCGTCTGGCGAGAACCCGAGCGCGGTTTTCCAGCGGCGGCGAGGGACCAACCGTGGTGGTGACCACGACCGACGCCATTGGGCTACCGGCCGGCGTAGTCGTCGTCGGAGACCGGCTCGAACCAGCTGGTCGTGGCGTCGAGGTTGATGGCGATGTGTGTCATCGGTCCATCCGGCGTTGCGCCATGCCAATGGCGCTCCTCCGGGGCGATGGAGATCAGGTCTCCCGCGGCGGCCTCACGAATCGGCTCACCCGCCTTCTGGAAGCGGCAAACCCCCTCGATGACCTGCAGCAGCTGGTAGCCGCTGTGGGTGTGCCAGTTGGTCCGCGCGCCAGCATCGAACGCCACCCGGTAGACGTTCGTCGCCGGCCGAGCGGCGACAGCGTTCATCCGGGTGAGACGCGACCGGCCGACGAACGTGTTCGGATCGCCCGGTTCGCTCTCAATGGCTGACAGCGTAAAGAGGCGCATGCGCTAGGTCGCGGTCGGAGCACGGCCGTGCTTGATGATGAAATACGCCGCGGTCGCCGCGATCAGGGACACCAGCACCGTGCCGATGTTCAGCAAGCCGGAGCTGCCGTAAGACACGATCAGATAGCCGACCGAGCCCGGCAAGAGCGCGTAGTAGGTGAAGGGGAGCACGGTCATCCGGATGATCGACCCCTCCTTGCCGAGGAGGCCGACCACCGCGGAGGCCGCCACCACGTTGTGGACGCAGATCATGTTGCCGGCCGCGCCACCCACCGCCTGGAGCGCCACGATCCAGACCGGGTCGGCGAGGATGCGTTCACCCATTCCGAACTGGAAGAGCGAGAACATCATGTTGCTGACGGTGTTGCTTCCGGCGACGGCGGCGCCGATGCCGCCGATGAATGGCGCGAAGATCGGCCAGGCGCCGCCAGCCAGGGAGGCCACTCCGTCGGCAAGCACGATCGGCATCTGGTCGTAACCGGCCGCCCCGCCGCTGGTGTTCAGGAAGACCTGCACCATCGGGACGGTGAAGATCAGCGCGACCGAGGCCGCCGCGGACACCTTGAGCGACGTCTTCCAGGCTCGGACGTAGGCCGGCATCGAGAGCCCGTGCATCCCCACGGTGATGAGCGACGCCACGATGAACAGCGTGCCCGGCAGATAGAGCGGCTGCACGGCGCCCATGTTGATGGTGCTGCCCAGGATGCCGTCCCAGGTGAGCGTGATGGACTGCAGGAAGTCGCGGAAGACGGGCACCGCGCGCGAGGTGAGGAGCAGGAGCGCGACGACCACGTAGGGCATCCAGGCCTTCACCAGGTTCATGCGCGGACCGGTGTCGTTGTCCTTGAACTCGGCGGAGCCGGTCCACTCGGCCGGCCACTGGTTCTTGTCCTCGAAGTCCCAGTGGTCCTCCTTCTTCGGGACCAGGAAGCCGGCGCGGGCCGCCGAGACGACGATGACCAGGCCGCTCAGGCTGCCGATCAGGGCTGGGAACTCAGGACCGAGGAAGCGAGCCGCCAGGACGTAGGGCACGGTCATGGCGAAGGCGGCGAACAGCGCGAACGGCCAGACTCGGAGCCCTTCGGCAAAGGACCGCTCCTTGCCGAAGAATCGGGTTAGGAAGGAGACGAGGATGAGCGGGATGAGGGTCCCGGCGATGGCGTGGAGAATGGCCACGCGCAACGCCACGAAGCCGAGGAATTCTTCCCACTGGGCATAGCCAAGGGTGGCGGCGTACTCGGCGGTCGCCGGGTCGGCGGAGAGCCCGGTGTTCACGCCGACGAGAATGGGCGTGCCCAGGGCGCCGAAGCTGACCGGCGTGCTCTGGATGATCATGCCGGACATGACGGCCGCCATGCCCGGGAACCCCAATCCGACCAGCAGTGGAACGGCGACGGCGGCCGGCGTGCCGAAGCCGGCCGAGCCTTCGATGAACGACCCGAAGAGCCAGGCGATGATGATGACCTGGACCCGTCGGTCGCTACTGATATCGGTGAATCCCTGTCGGATGGCCGAGATCGCGCCGCTTTCCTGGAGGGTGTTCAGCAGCAGGATGGCGCCGAAGATGATGTAGAGCAGCGTCAACGCCACGATGATGCCGTTGATGGTGGCGCCCGCGACCTGGAGTCCTGGAACCTGCCAGACGAACAGCGCCAGCACGACGGCCACGGCGTAGGTCAGCGGCATGGCCCGACTGGCTGGCCAGCGCAACAAGACCAGGAACACCGCGACGGTCAGGATGGGCAACAGCGACAGGATCGCGAGCATCTAGGCTTCCTCCTTGGCCGCGGGTCAGAAGCTTTCCACCGCGGTGGCCTCGTCGTCGAACAGCTCGAACACCTTCACCAGCTGGGCGACCTCGAAGAGCTCTCGCATGCGGTCGGTCAGGTTCACGATCTCGAGCTTGCCCTGACGGTTCCGAACGCTGATGAACACGCTTATAAGCTCGCCAATTCCGGTGCTGTCCATGTAACTCACCCCGGCCATGTTGAGCAGGATGCGCGTGTCGTCCTGCTGGACGAGCGGAGACACGGTCGCCTTGACCTCGCCGTACCCGTCGTTGCGGGTGATCGGGCCGTCGAGATCGAGAATGGTGACAGGGCCGGAGCTGCGCTGGGTGATACGCATCGTTGTTCGCCTCGGAGCCTGCCGAGTCGGTGGTCAGGTGACAGCGTCGACATTGTAGCGCACTGGACTGACCGTCGCCGGGCCATCGGTGGACGTGATGACGCGGCGCTCGGTGGCGGGCGACAATGGGGGCATGAGGGTTGGTACACCGACGAAGCTGAAGGACGACGAGGATCGGGTGGCGATCACCCCGTCCGGAGTGGCGGCATTTTGTACGCATGGACACGAGGTGCTGATCCAGAGCGGGCCGGAGCCAGGGTGGTGCCCAACGCCAGCGAGGTGTGGGAGGCGGATCTGGCACTGAAGGTCAAGGAGCCGCTCGAGCCGGAGTTTTCGATGATGCGGCCAGATCAGGTGCTGTTCACCTATCTTCATCTGGCGGCGTCGAAGTCGTTGACCGCACGGTTGCTGGACACCGGGATCGTGGGCACCGCCTATGAGACGGTGCAACTCGAGGACGGCACGCTCCCGCTGCTGGTTGCGATGTCTGAGGTTGCGGGGCGGCTGGCGGTGCAGGCCGGGGCCACCCGATTGAATATGATTGCTGGGGGCAAGGGGATTCTGCTGCCGGGCGTGTCTGGCGTGCGCCGAGGGCGGGTGACCATCATCGACATCGGCCCGTTGCGTCTCGGCTATGTGCGCGACGTGGTTCAGGGGTATGTAACGACCCTCATGTCGAATGCCGCCAACATCGAGGAGGCGGTGGCCGAAGCGGATCTGGTGATCTGCGCCGTGCTGATCCCTGGGGCCAAGACACCCCGGTTGGTGACCCGACGACGGATGGGGACACACATTATGTCGAAGAGGGGTCGTGCACTACTGCGTGGCCAATATGCCGGGAGCGGTGCCGCACACCTCGACCTATGCGTTGACCAACGCCACCATGACCTATGCGCTCGAGACCGCGAACCTCGGGTGGCGCGAAGCGGTCCAGGACCCCGCGCTGGGCGGTGGCGTCAACCTGGTGGGCGGCCAGGTGACGCATCCGGCGGTGGCCAAGGCGCACGGGTTCGACCATGTGCCGCTCGATCGGATGTGAGCACCGACGAGGAGGGCGACGATACATGGGCCGCTGGATCGAGATCGGGCGCCACGGGGACGTGGCAGAGGGGAAGGCACGCTGTGTGCGACTTCAGGACCGGAAGATCGCGCTCTTCAATGATGCTGGGACATACCGAGCCTACGACGACTACTGCACGCACAACGGCGGCCCGCTGACGGAGGGCACCTGTGAGGATGGGCTCGTCACGTGTCTATGGCACGGCGCCCAGTTTCGGGTGGCCGACGGTGCGCCGGTGACACCTCCCGCCGGGGGTCGGCTTCGCGCGCATCGACTCCGGATTGTCGACGGCGCGATCGAGATTGAACTCGAGGACTAGTCCTTCCATGGGGCTTCGCCCCAAACCCCACGCGCGGCTAGTGGGGCCCCAATGCCCCACGCCGCCGCGCGGACCAGCGCGGGGCCAACGCCATCGCATGCTGGCGTTGGCTTATGCCAAACCTGGATGTGTAGGTTTGGCCGTGCGCGCCCGGCAGGCTCGGCATGATGAAGCCTGCGCTGCATTGCGACTCCGGAGTTACTTCGAGAGGTAGTTTCGGCTGTAGCCGGTGCGGCCGTTGGTCATGGTCCAGCTGCGCCCGTCGGCGGCGACGGTGGCCTTGATCCAGTGCCCCCGACACTCGTCCTCTTCGGTCAGGTTGGCGGTCAACGGCTCGTCGGTGTTGTGCGCGGCGTCGTCCATCATGGCCCGGTGCGACTGCCAGACGTCGCCGACCTCGGCCGTTTGCTGGATGACGACCAGCGAGTCGGGCGTACCGCCCTTGCGGGGCCCGTTGTTGATGACCGCCACCGTCGGTTCGAGCGCACCAGCGAGCTCGGGCCGGATCGCGCCGTAGCCGCCGTGGTGGGGGACCTGCCAGAGGTCGACGACTCCAAGCCGGTTCTCGGGGCACGCGAGGTCAAACTCCCGGTCTGGTGTCATGTCGCCGAGGTTGAGGAACTGGAACGCGCCTAGCGAGATCATGTAAGCCAGGCTGTGTCCGTTCTCGCCCATGTCCGGATCCGGCGACTCGACTCCGGCGCATCGGGGGTTTGGCGCACGTCGCTCCGGCGAGTCGATCAGTTCCCGGTGGGCGCCCACGAACGTGAACTCGACGCCACGGAAGGGTAGCTTGTCCCCGGGGGCGATCGAGCGTCGGCGGTCTCCGGCCAGCCGGAGATACTGCTCCCAGAGCCGGCCGCCTCGTTCGGTGTCCCGTTCGACGCTGTTGCCGTGGTCGACGATCGTTCGGATGGGGACCCGGGCATCCAGGGCTTCCAACCCGCCCACATGGTCTGTGTGGAAGTGCGAGAACAGGAGATAGTCGATCTCGTCTACGTCGGCGTGGGTCATGGCCGTGCGGATGCGTTCGGCGTCGCGCGCGTCCTCGCGGGGCCATCCGGTGTCCATCAGGATCACCTCCCGATCGGGCGTGATCACGAGCGTGGCGGCTCCGCCTTCGACGTCCACCCAGTAGATCTCTAGGCCGGACTGGGCAAGGGCCTGTGAGGCGGCGCCAAGACACAGCGCGGCGATGGCAAGAGTGCAGGCGGAAAGGTGGAGATGCTGGAACATGATGCTCCTCAATGGTCAGAAAGTGAAGAGATACCACTGGCCGTCGCGCTCGATCAACTCCAGCCGTTCACGCTGGGTGCCGCCGGGCCCGAACGCGATGGGCACCTCGGCGCGGCGACGGATGGGTCCGGCGACGGACCCGGTGGCGAAGAGCTCAACGAAGGCGGTCGCATCGGGGGTGCCCGGCTGCAGTTCGCAGATGCGCCCGATGGCGTCGTCGTGGTCCCCTGACGGCGGACAGAGCGACGCGAGCGCCTCGAATCGGCCGGTGCGGGCGGCGTCGAAGAGCGTCTCGACGATCGAGATCGGATCGGGGTGCGGGCTCCTGGACTGAGCGCTGGCGACTGGCCAGCAGGTTGAGAGCGCGGCCATCGAGACCGCTCCGGCGATGAACGTCAGGCTGAACGAGAGCAGTCGCATGGGTCCGGCTCCTCGGGCGATATAGTAATCAACTAAGGGTAATGCCGACACCGCTGGGACACGCGCTCGGGGGGATTGCAGCCGGCGCGCTCGTGGGCCGGGCGGAGGAGACCTCGGGAGACCGGTCTCGATCGCTGCGCTGGTCGGCGCTCTTCGCCGCGGTCGGGATGTTGCCTGACTTGGACTTCCTGGTTGGGGCGCACCGGGGCGCGTCGCACTCGGTGGGCGCCGTGCTGCTCATTACCGGGATGGCCGTTCTCGTCGCGCCGCGTCGACCACGGCTCTGGGCTGCGATCGGCGCGGCCTATGCGACGCACGTGCTGCTTGACTGGCTCGGCACCGATACCGTCGCGCCATTCGGGTTGATGGCGCTCTGGCCATTCGACGGCGCGTTTCATATTTCCCCGGTCGAGCTGTTCTATCCGGTGTGCCGGCAGTACTGGCTCGTCGAGTGCTGGCTCTCGCTGGCGCGTGCCGTGACTGTCGAACTCGCCGTGCTCGGGCCACTCGCCCTCCTGGGTCTGCTGCGAGCCGGCTCTCGACGCCGGCGGTCGAGCCGCCCGCCCACCGCCACGAGCTAACCGCGGTTGCCGCGCGGCGAACCCACGTTCCCGCCGTCCCCACGGCCAAGGCCTCGCTTCGGGGGAACCGGAGGCGACGTCTGACCGACGACGTCCCGGCTGTGGCCCTGACGTCCGGCTCGACGCGTTCGGCTAACTGTCTGTCGGGTAACGGTGTATGTCGCCACGGTCGCCACGCTCCATCGTTGGACCGTTCTTCGCACCAGTCCAGGGCGGCCGTCGGGCGCGTGGCCGATGTGGCGTGCCCGACCTCACCGGCATTGGCATTCCCCCGGAGGCCGTCCGAGGCGTCGCATGTCGCGGCGCCGGTAACCGATCGTGGAGACGAGATGAGATATTTAGCGATCCTGGTGGTCATGGTGGTTGGACTGGCAGCAGGGCCGGCGCGCGGAGACGACATCGACGTCGGCGACCTCCCTCCACGGCGCACGAAGCGGTTTGCCGAGGTGCTCGAACCGTCGCCCTGGGGAGGCGACACCATGCGGGCGTGGGGTAGCCGATGCGCGCGACTCGTGCTGGAGCGATGCGATCGGAACAAGCGAAAGGCCTGGGAGGTGCTCGGGATCAGCTATCACACACTGCAGTCGTATCTGCGCCACACGCCGGCTATGCGAACGAACTGGGACGTGGCCAATGTGCCCACCCCGTCACGGACCTCTGTCGAACCGACATTCGACTCCGCCTGAGCGGGTCGTATCTTGACCGTCACCGGGTCCCGATAGTACGGTTAGCGCAACTGAGGTCTCGGGTCGCCGGCCTGCGGCCGCCCCTGCACATCACGCATCTTTTTCAGGAATCGCGGCATGCGGTTCGGGCTGTCCTCGAGCAGCCGGTTCCACCGGTCCATGAACGACGCTGCGGCCAATCTTCGCAAGACTCCGCTCCACGCCCGTCACGTCGCCATGGGGGCGCGGATGGTGCCGTTCGGCGGGTGGGAGATGCCGGTGCAGTACGCCGGCATCACCGAGGAGCATCTCGCGGTCCGGCGGGCGGCCGGTCTGTTCGACGTCAGTCACATGGGCGAGATCGAGATCGCCGGTGACGACGCCCTGGCCGCAGTTCAGAGGATTTCTACCAACGATGCCTCCCGTCTCGAGATCGGGCAGGCGCAGTATTCGGTGCTCGCGACCGACGCTGGCACCTTCGTTGACGACCTGCTGGTCTATCGTCTGGCCGACAGCCACTACCTGCTCGTCGTGAATGCCAGCGGCATCCAGTCGGACTACGCCTGGATTCAGCAGCACATTCAGGGCGTCGGTGACGCCATGGCGGTGAACACGAGTAGCCGCTACGCGTTGATCGCCGTGCAGGGGCCACGCGCCCTGGCGATCCTGCAGACGCTGACCGACGTCGAGCTGGATCAGATCGGCTACTACCGGTTCACGACCGGCGAGGTCGCCGGCATCAGAGCCACGATCTCCCGCACCGGCTACACCGGAGAAGATGGGTTCGAGGTGTTCGTGCCCCCGCAGGGGGCTGAACGGCTCTGGGGCGCGCTGCTGACGGCGGGGGAACCCGAGGGGCTGCGGCCAGCGGGCCTGGGTGCACGGGATACCCTGCGGCTCGAAGCGGCGATGCGGCTGTCAGGACAGGACGTCGACGACACGACCACGGTGCTCGAGGCGGGCCTCGGCTGGACGGTCGGGTGGGAGAAGGCTGACTTCGTGGGCCGTGATGCTCTCCTCACACAACGGGAGTCTGGCGTCACGACAAAGCTCGTGGGCTTCGAGATGGTCGGACGAGGTATCGCGCGTCACGGCTATCGCGTGCTCAAGGACGGCGAGGTCGTGGGCCGGGTCACGAGCGGGACTCGCACGCCGTTCCTGGAACGCGCGGTGGGCCTGGCCTACGTGCCGCGGGAGCTGACCGAGGCGGGCAGCAGCCTGGAGATCGAGATCAGGGAGCGGCCGGTGGAGGCCACGGTCGTGCCGCTGCCGTTCTACAAGCGCGACAAAGGGTGAGACGGTCATGTATCCGACGGACAGACAGTACACACGCGAACACGAATGGGTCACGGTGTCCGGGTCGACGGCTCGGGTCGGCATCACCGATTACGCCCAGCAGCAGCTCGGTGACGTGGTGTTCATGGAGCTGCCCGAGGTCGGTCAGGAGTTTGCCGCCGGGGCGCAGTTCGGTTCGATCGAGTCGGTCAAGGCGGTCTCCGACATCTACTGCCCGCTGGCAGGGAAGGTGGTCGAGGTGAACGCGGCCCTTACTGATCGGCCGGAAACGGTCAACCAATCGGCGCATGAGGCGTGGATGATCGTGCTCGAGCTCTCGGACCCGGCCGCGACGGACGGCCTGCTCGATGCCGCTGCCTACGCCGAGCTGGTGGAAAGTCTGTGATCGACGTTCGGCAGGATCGGTTCGCGGACCGGCATATCGGTCCCAGTGCGGATGATGTCGAGCGGATGCTGG
>CAJWMX010000060.1 GCA_913043805.1 uncultured Acidobacteriota bacterium
CGAATTCGTCGAGCGCGCCGGTCAGCAGAGCGAGACGCCAGGACCAGGTGTCGGGATCCGGCCAGGCTGGCGCCTCCCCCAGAAGGCGGCACAGCGCCCTGATCCGCCCTGCCGCCAGCAACGCCGTTGCGTCCCCCGGCGGGCCGGCCATCGCGCCCGCCGGTAGGCCGCGTCACAACCGGCTACAGTCTCGGCATCCCACCCCAGCACCAGGCAACCTAGATCGATCGCACCTGGTCCGATCGCCGCATCAGCCCAGTCGACCGGGCAGATGGACCCGTCGGGACGGAGCAGAACGTTGTCGGCGAAGTAGTCGCCGTGGACGACTGATGCGGCGGCGCCGGCCAGACAACCCGCGACCGCCGCCCCGCCACCGTCAGCAGGCGTATGAGCGGCGGCGCGCCGGGTCCAGCGCAGGGTCTCCTCCTCCGAGTCTTGTCGAAGAAACCTCAGCGTCGGTCGATTGACCAGATCCACTGTCTCGGCGTGGAACTGTCCGACCCAGGCGGCAGCCGACGCCATGGCGGCTTGCTCGTCGAGGGTGTAGTTGGCCTGGGAGCCGTCGACATACTCGAGCACCAGTGGCCCGCCCGGCCGGTCCGGCTCCTCCCGATACCGTCGGGGTGTCGGTGCACCCCGCGGCTCCAGCACATGCCGATACACCGAGGCCTCGTAGTCTGGCGATATGAGCGTGTGGTCCTGGTCGACGATGGCGTAACGGACAAAAAACACCTGCTCGTTGCCGGCCGCAACGCGGCACGCGACAACCTCACTGACCGAGTGCAGCGCTTTGCGATGCGGGACACGCTCGACGATCCGGAGCCACCGGCGGTGCAGACCATGCACCTGATGCCAGACGTCTAGTACTTCCATGGGGCTTCGCCCCAAACCCCACGCGGCGTTAGTGGGGCCCCATCGCCCCACGCCACGCCGCCGGGCGCGCTGTGCGCGCCCGGCTGGGCCAGTACCTCAACGGCCTGCTAGAGTCTTTGGAGATGTCCGGCGATCGTGCGCGCTACGTTCGGTTCGCGTGGGGAACCCTCTGGTTCACGCTCTTCGTCGTGGTCTGGGGCGGACTCGTGAGCGCGACCGGGGCCGGCGACGGCTGTGGCGACAGCTGGCCGCTCTGCGGCGAATTGCTCGCCGGGTCGGGCGACGTGTCTCGACTCGACACCGTGATCGAGCTGACCCATCGACTCACGAGCGGGATGGCGTTGCTCGCCGTGGTGCTCATGGTGGTCTGGGCCCGTCGCATCTACCCCATCGGTCACCGCGCCAGATTCTGGGCGAACGCCGGGCTGGCGTTCATGGTGATCGAATCGCTGATCGGCGCAGCACTCGTGGTCTTCAGGCTGGTGGACATGAACGTCTCGCTCGCCAGAGCGCTGATCCAGCCGGTGCACATGACCAATACCTATCTGCTAATGGGAGCCCTCGGGTTGGCCGCCTGGTGGGCGGAGTCACGCCGGCGGACCACCGGCGCCGAACCCCCGGCCGCGCGGCTGGTCGTCGGAGCCCTAGTCTTCGTCATCCTGCTGAGCATGCTCGGTACCACGGCGTCACTCGCCTCGACGGTGTTCCCATCGGAGTCCTTCGTCGAAGGAGTGAGAGCCGACTTCACCCGCGACGCTCACTACCTGATCCGGCTCCGGATCTGGCACCCCGTGCTCGCGCTCGGGTTCGGTGGATATCTGCTGTGGCTCGGCCGGCGACTGTCGGCTGGCCACGACGGCGGACCGCCCACCGAGTTTCACGTCGTCGCGGGGCTGTATGGGGTCGACCTGGCGGTTGGTGCGCTCGACGCTTTCTTGCTGGCCCCGATCGCAATACAGCTGCTTCATCTTCTTCTGGCCCACGCGGTCTGGATCGGACTGGTGGCGCTCTGGGTTCGGCTGGTGTCCGACTCCGGTGAATCGGATCGAGCCATCGCGGTTGGATAGGACGCCCGTATGAGCGTGACTGTCGGCGACCGCGTCGGACGCTACGAGGTGACCGCCCTGCTGGGCGAGGGCGCGATGGGGCAGGTCTACCGTGCCCGAGACGCCGAGTTCGGCCGCAACGTCGCCCTTAAGGTCCTGCCGCCGCTGTTCGCCGCCGACCCCGACCGGCTCGAGCGGTTCCAGCGTGAGGCGCAGTTGCTCGCCAGCCTCAACCACCCGGGCACCGCCGCGATCTACGGCAGCGAGGTGCTCGGGGAGGGACGGGCACTGGTCCTGGAACTGGTCGAAGGCCCCACCCTGGCGGAACAGATCGGGGCCGGACCTTGCCCGGTCGAGGACGCACTCCCGCTCGCGAGCCAGATCGCGGAAGCCCTCGACGCCGCTCACCGTGCGGGCGTCGTGCACCGCGACCTCAAGCCGGCCAACATCAAGGTCCGGCCGGACGGGACCGTCAAGGTGCTCGACTTCGGCCTGGCCACCTGGCAACTCTCGCGGCCTCCTGAACCGCTGCCTGCCTGGTTCTCCCTCAGCACGGGGCGAGAGGCGCCACCCTACATCGCCTCGGTCTCGGCCGACCTGGCGGTCGCGCCCGACGGCGCCACCGTCGCGTTCCTGACCGAGCAAGACGGTCAACGAGCGCTGCAGCTCAGAACGCTGGACACCCTGACTCCCACGACGGTGGTCGACACCGGCTCGCCGTTCAATCCGTTCTTCTCCCCCGACGGGGAGTGGCTCGGCTACTACGACTCCAGCGGTCCCGACCTGCAGCGGGTCTCGCTCTCGTCGGGCGCCGTGGTCACGATCTCCGATCTGCCGGGCAACCTGGCTGGCGCGGCCTGGGGCGAGGACGACAACATCGTGTTCGCGACGACGGACCAGGGCGGCGGCCTGTGGAGTGTGTTGGCCGACGGCGGCACACCCACGCGGCTCACCGCACCCGTCGCGACGGACGACGAGGTCAACCACCGGTTCCCACACATCCTGCCGGATGGCGCGGGCGTCCTGTTCACGATTACGCGCGGCGCCGGTGAACCACCCGATGTCGCGGTCCTGACCCCGAACGCCGAGAAATGGCGCGTGCTGACCTCCGGGGCAAACGCTCGCTATGCGGCGACGGGTCATATCGTCTATGGGACGGACGGATCGCTGCGCGCGGCGGGCTTCGACCTGGCCGCCGACGGATCACTCGTCTATCTCAGCGGCGAAGCTCGCGTGGCCGCCGAACGTTCGGTGCTACGAATCGGGCGCGACGGCTCACAGGCGCCGCTGACGGGCATACCGACCGGCGACTACGAGACCCTCCGACTCTCGCCGGACGGTGGACAGCTCGCGGTCGCGCTGGGCACGCCCGCCGACGTGTGGACCTTCGATCTGGACCGGGGCACCTTCACCCGGGTCACCACCAACGATGCCAACGACACCCAGCTGCTGTGGAGTGTCGACGGCGAGCGGGTCGTCTTCGCGTCAGACCGCGACCGACCGCTCGGGCTGTTCTCGAAACGAGCCGATGGCTCGGGCACGACCGAACGGCTGGTGTCGCGTGACGAGAGTTTCGTGGTGATCCCGGAAACATGGACCACCGGGGGACAGGACCTGCTCTTCACCGACGCGCTGTCAGGCGGCGGCCTGGCGACCGAGCGCAGCGAACGCGCCAATATCTGGGCGGTACCGTCCGACGGCGGCGGGGCGCCACGCACCATCATCGAGATGGCCTCGAACGAGGGCCATGCCGACATGTCGCGCGACGGTGGATGGCTGGCGTTTCATTCCGATCTCTCAGGTCGGCCCGAAATCTACGTCGACGCGTACCCGGAGTTGGGACAGCGGACCCTGATCTCGACCGAAGGGGGACGTGCGCCGGTCTGGTCGCCGGCGAGTGACGAGCTCTTCTGCCTGAGCCTGGACGGGACCAGGATCTACCGCGTCGCCCGCGCTGAGCATCGGACGCCCGGCCCTTGTCGCGGAGGGACCGTTCCTCCCGTCGCTCGGTCCCGAACGACCCTATGACGTCAGCCCGGACGGAGACTCGCTCGTGGTCATCGCGCGCGCCGACGCAGGCGCCGCGCGAGAAGGGCTCGACGTGATCTTCGTCCGACACTGGCTCGACGAGCTGGTCGATCTGGTGCCCCCGCGGTAGGCCCTCACACCGCGCGGCGCGGGTCGGACCGTCCACTACCGCTGGGAAACGCCCGTGCTGAGCGGAGCGGGAGTATAGTCCTCAGATGCGCCTGATCGTCGAGCTGATCGACCTGTACTCGCTGATCGTCTTCGTCGCGGTCGTGGTGTCCTGGATCCAGCTACCTCCTGGCAATCCGGTGGTCACGTTCGTGCGAACGCTGACCGAACCGGCCCTCGACCCGATTCGGCGCGTGATGCCGGACATGGGGGGCATCGACTTTTCGCCGATGGTGCTTCTCATCGGACTTCAGCTCGTGCGCGGTCTCTTCGTGTTCTAGTGCTTTGCTGGGGCTCGCCCCAAGTGTGATCCGGTCCCGCCTTGAGGGATAATCACCTGCAGGCTGCGGCAGCCTGAGGTGAAAGCCCGCTACATTCGAACGGCGCTGGATCTCGCGTGAGCGGCGCCGTTTCCGGTGCGACGCGGGATTTCACCTCGGGCTGCTCGCCTTCATCTACCAGACCCGTCCGGAGTACCCCAGGTTCACGAGAGGTTCCGCCGTGGCTGAAGAAACTGCTGTCACCGTAGTCGAAGACCCGCCCGCACCCGCCCAGCACACCTGCCGGAAGTGCAACCACGAGGTCGAAGAGGCCTCGTTCGCCCGCGAGCTCAGAGTGTGCGCCGGCTGCGGGCACCACAGCCCACTGACGGCACAGGAGTGGATCGACCACCTGGCCGACCCCGACACGTTCCGTGAGGTCGGCAAGCGGCTGTTCTCGACCGACCCGCTGGATTTCAGCGTGAGCGGCCCCTATCGGGAGCGGCTACGGGAAGCGGAACGCCGCACCGGCATGGCCGAAGCCGCCCTGGCCGGCGAAGCACGTCTCGACGGCCGGCCGGTCGTGCTCGTCTCCCTCGAGTTCGATTTCCTCGGCGGCACGATGGGATCGGTCGTTGGAGAGAAGGTCGCGCGGGCCTTCGAGGTCGCCACCCGCCGGCGTCTCCCGGTGGTCTCGGTCATCGCCAGCGGGGGCGCTCGGATCCAGGAGGGCATGCTGGCCCTGATGCAGATGGCGAAAACGGCCACCGCCGTCGCCGAGCATCAGGCGGCCGGGCTGCCGTATATCTCGGTGTTGACCAACCCCAGCTTCGGCGGCACGTTCGCCAGCTTCGGTTCGCTCGGCGACATCCTGATCGGCGAGCCCGGGGCGCAGATCGGCTTCGTCGGCGCCCGCGTCATCGAGGGCACGATCGCGGAGAAGATGCCGAAGTCCCAGCGTCGGGCGGAAGCCGTGCTCGAACGCGGCATGATCGACATGATCATCGAGCGGCCGCTGCTACGGAACCGACTCGCCGTCCTGGTCTCCCAGATGACCGCGGACGCCAGCGCGCCGTGGCCGCAGGTGCAGCTGTCGCCAACCCCCAAGTCGACCCGCACCCCGGCCGAGGTCATCGAGCTGGCGCGCACCCCGGCACGACCGAGGGCCGACGCCTACGTCGACAGGGTCTTCCAAGCCTTCAGCCAGCTGCACGGGGATCGTTGCTACGGCGACGACCCTGCCATCCTCGGAGGTATCACCAGCCTACAGGGGCACCCGGTGGTGCTCATCGCCCAGTGGGGGCAGATGATGCCGATGCCAGAGGGCTACCGGAAGGCACAGCGGCTGATGCGCCTGGCCGAGAAGTGCGGCCTGCCGGTGGTCACGTTCGTCGACACGAAAGGCGCGTTCCCGGGCTTGGAGGCTGAGCAACGGGGCATCGCCTTGACGATCGGAGAATGCCTGGGCCAGCTGGCGCAGCTGCCGGTGCCGGTCGTCAACGTCGTGATCGGGGAAGGTGGATCGGGCGGCGCGCTCGCGTTGGGTCTGGCCGACGTGATCCTGATGCAGGAGAACGCCATCTACTCGGTCATTGCGCCAGAGGGCGCGGCCGCGATCCTCCTGCACGATGCGGCACGGAGCGAGGAGATTCTGCCCGCACTCAAGCTGCGCGCGCACGACCTGCTCGAGCTGGGCGTCATCGACGACATCGTGCCGGAACCACCCGGCGGCGCCCACCGGGACCCGGACGCCGCGGCCCGTCAGGTAATGGAGCGAGTCGTGCATCACCTGGCGACGCTCTCGACGATCAAGCCGCGGAAGCTCGTCCAACGGCGCGCGGAACGCTATCGCTCGATCGGCCACTTCGAGCGTGGCATCGTGCACCGGGCGCGTGATATCGTCGCGCGGATCGGTCGAGGACAGTAACGTCGGTCGACGAATCGACCCCAAACGGTGGACAGGCGTCCACCCACCCAGTTCCTGGAGGGCAACATGCGGATGCGGAGCCTGTGTGCGCTCGCGGCGCCGGCATTCCTGATCGCGTCACTGCTGGCGGTGGCCCCAGCCACCACCCACGCGCAGGAAAGCGAGAACCCTTACACCACCCGGCTCGATGTCCGGATGGGTCAGCGTCTCTATCAGCAGCAATGCGGCCGCTGTCACGGTCAGGATGGCGGTGGGGGCGAGCTGGGACCGGCCCTCGACGAAGGATTCCGCAACGCCAGCACTGACGCCGGGCTGTTCCGGATCGTGCGAGAAGGCATCCCGAACTCGCAGATGATCGGCATCAGTCGCAACGCCACCGATCAGTCGGTCTGGATGGTGGTCAGCTTCCTGAACTCGCTGAACAACACCGTCGACGTCGACCTGCCGGGGAACGCGAGCAACGGCCGGCAGCTGTTCACCGGGAAGGGCAACTGCTCCGGCTGCCACATGGTGAGTGGCGATGGGGGACGACGCGGTCCGGAACTGACCGCGATTGGCAGCCGCCGCGACCCCGATGAGCTACGGGCGTCGCTCACCGATCCGAGTGAGGACGTCCCCCCGCGCTGGTGGACGGTACGCGTCACGCGCGAGGACGGATCCGTGGTCGAGGGGCTCCGGATGAACGAGGACACCTTCTCGCTCCGGATCATGGACGAGAACGAGGCGCTCTGGTCGTTCCTCAAGGGGAGCGTGCAATCGCATGAACGGATCAAGACCTCGATCATGCCGAGCGCCACCGACACGCTGACGGCCAGCGAGGTAGACGACCTGATCGCCTACCTCTTCTCGCTCAAGCGGGAGGACATCTAGCCATGCGACGACTCTCGATCCTGGTTGCTACCGCGACGCTGGTCGCCCTCCAGGTGCTGGCGCAGCCTGGCGGGGCCCCGTCGGCAGGTCCCGCGCTGACTCCGGTGACCTGGGAACGTCTGGTCAACGCCGAAGATGAGCCGGAGAACTGGCTCATGTACTCCGGCACCCTCGACAGTCAGCGATTCAGCAGGCTGGACCAGGTCGACCGCACGAACGTTGGTGACCTGGAGCTCAAGTGGGCGTATCAGATCCCACAGCTGGACCGGTCAGAAACGGTCCCCATCGTGGTGGACGGCGTCATGTTCATCACCGAGGCGCCGAGCAACGTCGTGGCAGTCGACGCCGCGACCGGCCGTCAGTTCTGGCGCTACAACCACCCGCTGCCCGACGACCTCCGAATCTGCTGCGGTCGCAACAACCGCGGCGTGGCGATTCTCGGCGAGACGCTCTACATGAGCACGCTCGACGCGAAGCTCGCGGCCATCGACGCGCGCAGCGGCAACCTCCTGTGGGCCTCTGAAGCGGCCGACTATCGCTCGGGCTACAGCAAGACCTCGGCGCCCCTGATCGTCAAGGACCAGGTCGTGACCGGCATCGCCGGCGGCGAGTATGGCATTCGGGGCTTCCTCGACTCCTATGACCCCGAGAACGGGGAACGGAACTGGCGGACCTACACCATCCCCGGCCCGGATCACCCCGACAGCCAGACGTGGGCAGGCGACTCCTGGCGGACGGGCGGTTCGCCAACCTGGCTCACCGGCTCGTACGACCCCGACCTCGACCTGATCTACTGGGGCACGGGTAACCCGGGTCCGGACTGGAACGGCGACGTCAGGATGGGCGACAACCTCTATTCCGACTCGGCACTCGCGTTGCGTGGAGACGGAGGCGGGATGGAGTGGTACTTCCAGTTCACCCCGCACGATGTCCACGACTGGGACGCGATCCAGATTCCGATCCTCGCCGACCTCGAGTTCGAAGGCGAAGAGCGGAAAGTGATGATGTGGGCCAACCGCAACGCATTCTTCTACGTCTTCGACCGGGAGACCGGTGAGTTCCTGCTCGGCAAACCGTTCGCCAAGATGACCTGGGCCGAGCCCGAGCTCGACTCGAACGGGCGGCCCATCAGGATCCCGAACATGGAACCGACCGCCCAGGGAGTGCTGGTCTCGCCACCGGTCGGTGGCGGCACGAACTGGTTCTCGCCCGCCTACAGCCCGCAGACCGAGCTGTTCTACGTGCAGGCGTTCGACGGCGAGGCGATCTACTTCAAGCGGGACGAAGAGTATGTCGAAGGCGACCAGTTCACCGGCGGCGGGCAGCAGTACAACCTACCGATGGATGAGTATCAGAGCAGCATCCGCGCCATCGACCCGAAGACCGGCGACATCGCCTGGGACTACTGGATCCAGCCGCGCTCGACCGCGGGCATCATGACCACGGCGGGCGACCTCGTCTTCAGCGGCACCATCGACGGCTACTTTTTCGCGCTCGATGCCGAAACCGGGGAAGAGCTGTGGCACATGAACGTCGGCCGCCGGGTGCATTCGGCGCCGATGTCCTATGCCGTGAACGGTCAGCAGTATGTGACCATCGCCGCAGGCAACGTGGTCTACACGTTCGGCCTGCGGGACTAGCGCATGCCGTTCTTCTCGTCGACCGATCTCGTCCGGAAGGAGCCGATGGAAGGCTTTGCCGGACGGTTCGCGACCGGGATCAACATGACCTCGGTGACGTGGACGGTGACCGCCGGCGCCATTCTTCCCGAGCACTCCCATCCGCATGAGCAGGTGGCGCATATGCTCGAGGGCGAGTTCGAGTTGACGATCGGGGACGAGACCGAGCGTCTGGGGCCTGGCACGGTCGCCTTCATACCGCCCAACGTGCCCCACTCGGGTCGGGCGATCACGGAGTGCCGCATCATCGACGTGTTTCACCCCGTGAGGGACGACTATCGATAGTGAGCCAACCAGGCTCCAGGCACGCGTAATGCCCATCGCCGCGTTCCGTGATGGGATTCAACGGGTCATTCTGGCCCCGGTGGTCGTGGCCGGCGCCATCCTGGTCGCGTTTCTGACGGCGCTGCCGCTGGGCTGGCTCACCGGCCCGCCGGGCGCACGCGCTTCGTCGGATCCGTGGCTCGAGCTCCACGGCCTCGGGGCCGGGCTGCTGGCGTCTCGCGCCGGCGTCGCGGAGCTGCTGCTCTCCCTCGGCCCCCTCCTCGACCCACTGACCCATCCCGCCGGACTGGCACTCCTGACACTCTACGGCGCCGGCTGGACCATCCTTTCAGGCGGCATCATTGACCGACTCGCCCGCGACCGAGCCACCTACGCCCCCGGCTTCTTCAGTGCATGCGGGCTGTTCGGAGTCCGCCTTCTGCGGCTCGGCACGTTGTCGTTGTTCCTGCACCTGGCGTGGCTTCGGCTACTGCCCGCGTCTGGGTTCGAGCGTGGCGCCGACCTCTGGCAAGTGGTCGCGAGCGGGTTGGGGTTGGCATCGGTCGGGCTGATTCTCGACTATGCGCGGGTGCGCGCAGTGGTCGAGGACCGTCGGAGCATGCTGGGAGCCGTACTCGCCGCGCTCCGCTTCATCAAGCGCCACCCGGCCGGCTGCGTGCTCCTCTACCTTCTCAACGGGTTGCTGGTGGTGGGCGTCATCACCCTCTGGGGTCTGGTGCCACCGCCCACGACCGCGACGCCGTCGCTCACGCTCTTCGGGCTCGTTGGGGTCTACTTGACGAGCAGGGTCGTGGCCCGTCTCCTGTTCTACGGCGTCGAGGTCGCCTACTTCCAGAGCCAGCTGGCCCACGCCGGGTATGTCGCCAGGCCCACGCCTCGATGGCCCGAGTCGGCATCGGTCGAGGCGCTGGCGCGCCTGCGCTGACTTCCCGTCTGGAGGAGGGGTGGACATGCTCGGAGGGCTCCTCGCCATCGCCGCGGCTCTGATACTGACCGTCGTCCTGCCCCTCCTGTCCTATCGCCGCGCCACGGCAGCTTTCCATGCCATCGAGCGGCTGCACAGACGCCTGGACGCTCTCGAAGCGACCCTCGGTCGCTCGGAGCGCCGACCCGCGGCGATACCGGCCCCGAGCCCGCGAGACCACGCGGACGACGCCGACCGAACAGTCGCTGAGCCAACGGCGGCGCCCCCCACCAGGCTCACACGATCGACCGATGCGCCCAGAGCGCTCGAGGCACGCATCGGCGGACGCTGGCTGCTCTATCTCGGCG
>CAJWMX010000061.1 GCA_913043805.1 uncultured Acidobacteriota bacterium
CCTGTTTTCTGGGCGACGGCGTGGTCGTGGGCGACGGCGCCCGCATCGGGGCTGTCGCGGTCATTGGCGCTCGCTGCCGGATCGGGGCACGAGCCGTGCTCGAAGACACCATTCTCTGGCCAGACAGCGACGTGGGGGACGACACCGAGCTCCGACAGAGCGTCGTTGCCGAGCGTTGCCGGGTGGAGCCGCACGCCACGGTGCGGGACGCCCTGCTGGGCCGCGGCACCATCATCACCGCCTACAGCCGGTGTGTCGGAGCGTTCTAATGCAGCCATTCGATCCAGGTGTCTTCAAGGCCTATGACGTGCGGGGCCTCTATCCCGACCAGATCAACGAGCCCCTCGCCAGCGAGATCGGACGGGGCTTCGTTGCCCATCTTGGTGCTCGTCGGATCGCCGTCAGTCGGGACATGCGACTCTCGTCCCCCTCGATTGCGGCGGCGTTCATCCAGGGCGCGCGCGCCCAAGGGGCCGACGTGATCGACCTCGGTCTACTCGGGACCGATCAGCTCTATTTCGCCGTGGCTCGAGACGATCTGGACGGAGGGGCGCAGATCACGGCGTCACACAATCCGGGCCAGTACAACGGCATCAAGCTGGTCGGTCGACGGGCGCTCCCGCTCAGCGGCGACGCCGGCATCTCCGACATCCGGGACATGCTGCTGGCCGACGCGGTGCCGGCGCCGGCTGAACAGCCAGGCGGGCTGAGCGGCGCCGAGGTCCTGGAGGACTATCTCGAGCACATCCTCGGCTTCATCGATGTCGACGCGATCCGCCCGTTCTCGCTGGTCCTGGACGCCGGTAGCGGCATCGCGGGGGTCGTGGCTCCCCCACTGTTCGATCGGCTGCCCTGCCAGACCCAGCGCCTCTGTTTCGAGGTCGACGGCTCGTTCCCGAACCACGAGGCAAATCCGCTCATCGAGGAGAATCGCCGGGACCTCGTCGAGGCGGTCACCGCCTCGAGCGCCGACGCCGGCATCGCCTGGGATGGCGACGCGGATCGCTGCTTCTTTGTCGATGGCGAGGGAGAGTTCATCTCGGGCGACTTCATCACGGCGCTGCTGGCCGAGGCCTTCTTGCGCAAGGCCCCGGGCGCGACGGTGCTCTACGACGTGCGCGCCAGTTACGCCGTCAAGGACACCGTCGCCGCTCACGGCGGCCGGGCCCTTATGAACCGGGTGGGACATGCCTTCTTCAAGACCCGGATGAAGGAGGAGAACTCGGTCTTTGGCGGAGAGGTGACCGGGCACTACTACTTCCGCGAGAACTTCTACGCCGACAACGGCTTCATCCCGGCGCTGTTGATTTTGGAATTGATGTCGGTGCGGGGACAGACGCTCCGGGAACTTTTGGCGCCGCTCCGTGAGCGCTACTTCATCTCCGGCGAGATCAACACCGCGCTCGAAGACCAGGGCATGGTGGGCGAGAAGATTGAGGCGCTCGCCACGAAGTACGCCGACGGGCACCAGTACCGGATGGACGGAATCTCGGTCGAGTACCCCACCTGGCATTTCAACGTCCGGCCCTCGAACACCGAACCGCTGCTCCGTTTGAACCTGGAGGGTTCCACACCCGACGAGATGGCCGAGCGGCGCGATGAGGTACTCGAGCTCATCCAGGGCTGAGCCACCTTTCTGGTACAATTCTCAGCCGCGCCCGGTGGGCGGGAGTAACTCAGTGGTAGAGTCACGGCTTCCCAAGCCGTTGGTCGCGGGTTCGATCCCCGTCTCCCGCTCCATTCTCTACCGGGCTCACTGAACCGACGCGCCAGCGCTTACTGGGCCGCCGATTCGATCCGGGTCCGAGACGTCGTCTGCATCCCGGGGTCGACGCCGCGTTCGAGATGGAGCCGGTCCTCCTCGATGGCGCGGCGGTGTCGCAGAGGATCCACAGCGCGCCCGCCAGATGGTAGTGGGCCTCACCGTAGACCGGGTGGGCGTCGAGCGGGCGGCTGAAGACCTCCACGGCTCGCTGCCGGTCGGCCTCGCTGGTGCCCCAGGCATAGCCGTAGCCGAGGTTGAACAGGGCCTGGCGGCGGGTGGGGTCGTCGAGCAGTACCTCTTCGTAGAGCGCCAGCGCGTCGTCGCGCTGCCCGCTTCGCTGGAGGTCGAAGGCGCGGTTGAGGCGTCCTCTCGGATCCGGTCCACCCGGGCCGCAGCCCAGGTCAGCCCGGGGGAGATCTCGACGATCTGCTGATAGTGGCTCGCCGCCTCGTCCCAGGGCTGCTGCTCTCAAGGAACTCGGCGAAGGCGCGATGGGCCTCAGTGGACATTCCATTCAGCGAGATCGCCGTGCGAAGGCTGCCTTCAGCCACCTCGAGCTGCCCGGCTACCTGCTTGGCAGCTCGAGGTTGAAGTGGGCCTGGGGCAGGCTCGGAAACAGCCGGGCCGCCGTCTCCATGTGAGAGAGCCCAAGGTCGACCTGGTCGCGGCTGCGGTAGGCCAACCCCGGGTTCATGTGGGCGAACGCGTAGCCACCCATCTGCACGGCGCGCTGGAACACCGGAAGCGACTCGTCCAACCGACCGGCGTTCTCCAGCGCTAGACCGTAGTTCATCATGGCGCGCTAGGTCGCGCCATTGTTTGCCGCGACCTCATGCAGGGTCAGTCGGCGGGCCCAGACCGCGTTTCGCCCACTGGTCAACAATTCACAGCCCAAGAGCACGACCACTACGAGGCCAGCCACCACCGGTCGGCCCAGCGGACCGCCGATGGCCATCGCGGCGGTACGCATCGAGAACCTCGCGAACAGCCGGGCCGCCGCCGGCCCAACCAGGGCGCAGACGCCGGCGAACGACAGATGCATCCGGTGCTCGTTGACGGGTTGCCTGAGGTTGATCCGGTAGGTGGTCACCAGGACGCAGGCTGGAAACCATAACGCGAGAAACACACTTCGCGGTGCTCGCGCTGCCGATAGGCCAACTCGGCCAACGCCCCAAACACGCTCAGGGCGCCCAGCGCCGCTGGATCTCCCCACGATTGACCCGTGCGAACTCCGGGTCGACCTTCTGGCCGAACGGCCACACGGCCAGGCGGAGGTAGTAGAACATCAACGGCTTGGTCTGGGGCAGGTAGTGTCCGGCCCAGAACCCGGTTCCGTTCTGTCCGCTCAGCGTGCCGGTCAGTGCGCTCACGCTGCTGGCGCCGACCATCGTCCGCACCGCGAGGTAGAACAGGCTGACCCCGGCGTAGGGAACCAGTCGGCAGAAGGTGGGCTCCAGGGTCGTCCAACTCCACCGCTGTGGCCGCCGACGGTGCATGACCAGTTCCCAAAGGAGCAGCGTGACTGGGAGGATGACGGCAATCGGCTTGCTCAACAGCGCCAGGAAGTAGGCGAGATACGAACCAGCGAGCAGGAGACCACGCCATCGCAGGCCGTGTGACAGGCACATGCACAAAACAGGCGAACGCCGTGAAGTAAAAGCCGGCCACCATCGGCACCGAGGTGGCCGACATGTAGTTCACCGGCTGAGTTGCCAGCGGGTGGACGGCGTAGAGCGCGGCGCCGAGCACCGCCGCGCCTTCGCGAACTCCCCGGTCCTTCTCCGACGCGTCCTCGGCATCGCAGAGGTCAGCAGGGCCCGCAGGAGCACGAACCAGGCGAGTACGGCCCCGATGTGCAGGAGAACGCCGAAGACGTTGAACGGCGCAGGGCGCCGTCCCCGACCACCCAGCAGACCACCATGAAGGCAAGCCACACTGGCCGATAGTCCCGGCTTCCCGGCATCAGCGTGAACGTGCTGATATCGACGAAGTAGCTCGGAATGTCGTCGAGTCCCCGGATGGCTGGGTTCTGCTCGATGACATGCCAGTCATCGAACATGTAGGAGTCCCCGGAAACGTTGGCGTAGGCGAGCGTGACCAGCGGGGCCAGGCTCATCATCGTCACCGCCAGCCGCTGTCCTGTACTCAGGCTAAAGCGCACCGGTCTATCACCCCGAGAGCGGGCATGCGGTCGGGTGCTGGGCCGACCTGTCTTCGGTTAGGATTATACGAGCCGGCTCCACCTTGACGGTCGAATGGCCAGCAGATGTCGGCGACCGCCGCGGCCCCCGAGAGGGGCCTCTCACTGCTCGTGATCATCCCCTGCCTCAACGAGTCCGCCACCGCGACTCGAGTGGTACAGGGGGGGCGCCAGATCCCGGGCGTGACCGATATTCGGGTCCTGGTCATGGACGACGGGTCGAGCGACAGCACCACCGAGGATGCGCGATCAGCGGGGGCCGCGGTGAGCTCGAACGCCACGACCCAGGGGCTCGGGTTGACCTTCCGGGAAGCCGTCGGGGTGGCGGTGGCGCGAGAGGTCTACCTAGTCGTCCACATCGACGGGGATGGCCAGTTCGACCCCTCCGACATCCCCACCCTGGTCGCCCCGTTGGTGAACGGCACGGCCCACATGGTGACCGCGTCGCGCTTCCTCGAGGAACGACTGATGCCCAAGATGCCGATGGTCAAGCGGCTGGGTAATCGAGGCGTGTCGCGAATCGTCCAGATACTCACCGGGCATCGGTTCCGGGATGTCTCCTGCGGCTTCCGCGTCTTCTCTCGCGAGGCCTTGCTCCGGATTAGCCTCTTCGGCACCGTCACCTACACGCAGGAGTGCTTCCTTCACCTCATCTTCAAGAACCTGGCGATCGTCGAGATTCCGGTGAAAGTGCGTGGCACCCGGGAGTTCGGCAGCTCACGGGTGGCACCGAGCCTCTTCCGCTACGGCACTCGCTCTCTGCAGATCATGCTGCGGGCGTTCATCTCCTATAGCCCATTTGCACTGCTCTTCGCCCTGACCTGTGTGTTCCTTCTGCTTGGTCTCGGCTTCCTGTCGTCCCTGGCGGTCCACTATGTCCGCACTAGCGCGTTCTCGCCCCATATCTGGGCCGGGTTCGTGGGCGGCTCGTTCGTGTTTCTGGCGATGTCGACGTTCGTCAGTGGGCTGCTCGGCGACATCCTCGTCAGGATCCTGCTCAACCAGAGACACATCCTCTATCGCATGGAGCGGTCGCCCGGCGACTGATGGCGACCGTCTGAGATGCCCTCACGCGAAACCTACAAGCCCATTCCCGTATCGCCCCCAACTGATCGACGGCCGGAGGCGCCAGGCTCTGGAGTCGTGACCTCGATCGGGCGCGGCGTCCAAATCGTGGGCCAGGTCACCGCCAGCGAGAACCTGATCATCGAGGGGACGGTGGACGGCGAGGTGGTGCTGCCGGACCATGGGGTCGCGATCGGGGGAAGCGGACGGGTGGCTGGCGACGTCACCGCCCGGACGATTACCGTGCTCGGCGAGGTGGAAGGCCGACTCACGGCGTCGGCGCTGATCGAGCTTCGGCCGTCGGCGAACGTGACCGGCCGGCTCTGCTGTCCGCACCTCAGCATCGAGGAGGGCGCCCTGTTCCGGGGTACCTCGGACCCGACGGGCGCCGAAGCCGCCATGGCGGTGGCCCGGCACCGGCAGCCGGAGGTGGTCCCGGCCGGCGAGTCGGTGGCTACGGCGTCCGACCCAGCAGATAAATGAGTGGGTAGTACGCGTACTTCTGCAACTCGAAGAGGCTGCTTCGCCAGTCGCTGCGCGTGTGCCACCTGGTGGCCGCGGTCGAGTAAGTCGCTAAACGTCGGCGGCGTGGCCGGCGTAATGACGATTACGCCCGTTCGTGCCGTGGCTGCGGGCCCGGTCCGGACGCGCGAGGAGAGTGAGACATGATACGAATGAGATCTGCCGTCGCCCTGGTCGTGCTGGCCGCAGCCACGGTCGCGACGGCCCAGGAAGACTACCGTTCGGCCGAGCACGACTTCAGGGTGGTCACCGTGGCCGAAGGCTTCGATACCCCCTGGTCCATGACGTGGCTCCCGGACGGGGACCTGCTGGTGACCGAGCGTCCCGGACAGTTGCGAATCGTCCGCAATGGACAGCTCCTGACGGATCCGGTGCCCGGGGTGCCTCCCGTCTTCGCCGAGGGGCAGGGCGGCCTGTTCGAGGTGCTGCCCCATCCGGACTTCTCGACGAATCGGCTTCTCTATCTGAGCTACGCGCGGCCACTGCCCGAGGGATCGACCACGGTGGTGGTCCGCGGACGGTTCGAAAACGACGCCCTCGTGGACCTCGAGGATGTCTTCGTGTCCGACTCGCAGGGCCGTGGCCACTACGGCGGCCGGATGGCCTGGGACGGCGACGAGATGCTGTGGGTGACGGTCGGGGAGCGCATGGCGCGCCCGGCTGGCGATCTCTCGGCGCACCCGGCCCAGAGCCCCGGAAACCACCACGGCGTGACCGTGCGGCTGCACGACGATGGTCGGGTGCCGGACGACAACCCGTTCGTCGGACAGGCCTCGGCCAAGCCGGAAGTCTGGAGCTACGGGCATCGCAACCCGCAGGGGCTGGCGATCCACCCGGATACCGGCGAGGTCTGGACCACCGAGCACGGCCCGCAGGGCGGCGACGAGCTGAACCTGATTCAGCCGGGCGTGAACTATGGCTGGCCCGTGGTCGGATACGGCGTCAACTACGGGAGCGGTTCGGCGATCCATGGCGCCACTCGCGGCGAGGGCATGGAGAACCCGCGTCACTTCTGGGTGCCCTCAATCGCCACCGCGAGTCTGTTGATCTACTCGGGCGATCGGTTTCCAGGCTGGAAGGGCGATTTCTTCGTCGGAGGACTTGCCGGACAGCAGCTTGCTCGCCTGACGCCGAGCGTCGACCGCGCGGGACGTATCGAGCGCGAGGAAACCCTGGCCCACGGCCTCGGGCGGATCCGCGACGTACGTCAAGGACCGGATGACTACATCTACCTGGCGATCGAGTCGCGTCCTGGGCCAGGGCGTGTCGTCCGGCTCGAGCCGCTGCAGGGCCGCTGACCGGGCGCGCGTCGCTCAACGAGACGAGAGAAAGTCGATGGCGAGGTGGGCCATCGCCCGGACGCCGACCAGAAGCGCCGCCTCATCGGCGAAGAACGGCGGTGAGTGGTTCCGGGGCACCGCCGCCGGATCCTGATCGAGCGGCGTCACGCCCAGGTTGAAGAACAGGCCGGGCACCTCGCGTTGAAAGTACGAAAAGTCCTCTGCGCCCGTGCTCAGCCGGCGCTCCACGACGCGCCCGCCGCCTGCCACCTCGGTGCGCACCTCCAGGCCAAGGCTTCGCAGGTGTTCAGCGACGAGTCCCCCGGTACGGGAATCGCGATTGCCCAGCTCCGGATGCTGGTGGATGTCGCGACGCCAGGCGACCTCCTCGGGCTCGACGCTGCGGGCGGCCTCGTTCACGGCTTGCCGCAGCGCGAAGACGTGGGGAGCTTACGCCGACGCCCGTTCGGCAGGGGCGAGGGCGCTGATCACGATTAGGAGTGCGGCGGTCAGTCCGGGCACTGGGCTCTCTCAGTCGTTCAGTCACGCGCCTCGGCCGCGTCGTCCATCCGGGCGCCGGCCAGCATGTTCGGAATCGAGTAGTTGCCCTCATGGCAGGCGTACTCGTAGACGACATAGTCGGGCTCGGCTGTCAGGGGCATCGAGATCGTCCAGGGGCGGGTGTAGACCCACGGATCGTCGACCGTGACGCTCCACATGATCGTGGTCTCGGAGACCCGCTCGTAGCGCTCCGTGACCCGCATCGCGGGGCTGGTCGGGATCCCCTTCAGCCGACGGCCTGCCCCGCTGGTGGCGAGCCAGCCCCGGTCGTGGAAGTTCCGCGTTTCGACCACCAGCACATCTCCCTCCCAGTGGGCCCGCGCGTCCCCCATCCAGAGACCGATACGTTCGTCGACGAACGGATGATCCGAGAGCGGAATCACGCGCAGATCGTGGATCATCTCGTGCTGGAGCACGACGTGATCAGTCGTCTGCACGATCCGATGGGTGTTGTTGTAGGCCGCCGGCAGCATCGACCCCGGCACACCTCGAGACAGGCATCGGTCGAGGGTGCTCATGTAGCGATAGTCGTCACCCTCGGTGGCCAGTCGATGGGCCTTGGCACGCTCGGCCCACGGGCGGATCGGCGCGCGCCCGTCCGGCGGGTCCATCACCAGTGAGGTCTGTCCGGTCGGCAGCACCCCTTCTCCCCCATCGAGCCAGTAGCTTCCGTAGGCGCCGATGTTTCCCCCGGCCTCGGTTCGCTGCGGAGGCGCCGCATCCTGGGCTCGAAGCGAGTCGCCCCGACGCTGATTGGTCGTCGCCATCTCCTCGTCGGACAGATAGGCACGGCCTTCGGCCGAATCCGGACGTTCGGTCGGCGTGATGGTCTTGTTGCCCCACAAGCCCTGGAGGTCGGGATGACCGAACGCCGTGCGCGGCGTCTTCCAGTCCGGGTCGGCGACCCGAGAGACCTGGGCACTGGCTGTAGCGGTCGCCAGCAGCACCAGGCTCAGCCCGATGACCGTGACGACGAGTCGTGACATCTGCACCTCGAACCTCCTGTTCGCCCTTGGGGCACGGCGCCCATAGTCTGACATAGCCCGGGCGCACCCGTCGCTCGTCGTAAGCTACACTACGCCGACGCCGCGAGCGCCTCCGAGTGGTCGGAGCCGGATGCGGGCCGTCCAGGGCGGAGCACGTGGATTCTGCGGAAGTGCAACTCAACCGGTTTGGCATCGAGCGCCAGGGCAAGCGGCTCTGGTGCCACTGGCCCTGGAGCACCTTCGTTCTGACGTGCGACGGCGTGGTCGTGTGCGGCTGCGGCGACGCGTTCAACGAGAATCCGGTGGGCGATACGCGCTCACAGGGGGCCATCGACATCTGGCGTGGTGAAGGGTTCCAGCGTATGCGCCGTGGCATGCGTGAGAACAGCCCGCCTGCGTTTTGCTACAAGTGCGGCTTGATGGAGGTGCGCGAGGCCCAGGAAGGAGTGCCCGACCTCGCGGAGGTGCCCGACACGCCTCCACGGGTCCTCTACGTCGAGCCCACCATCGTGTGCAACCTGCGGTGTCCCCAGCCCGCCTGCGTGCCCGAAGAGGTGTATGGCACGCGCAGCATGAAGCTGCTCTCCTACGACCTCTATGCCGGCGTGATCGACGAGCTCGGTCCCCAGCTCGAGCGGATGGTCTTCTACAACTACGGGGAAAGCTTCATTCACCCCGACGCGTTCCGGATGATCCGCTACGCGAAGGACGTCAACCCGAGCCTGTGGGTGTGGACCTCGACCAACGGGCACTTCTTCGACACGGCTGAGAAGGTTCGGGCACTCGTCGATTCCGGTATCAACGAGATCCAGTTCAGTATCGACGGGGCGACCCAGGCGGTCTACGAGACCTACCGGAAGGAAGGCAAGATCGAGAAGGTGTTCGACGGCTTGCGCGCCGTGGCCGAAGAACGTGACCGTCGGGGCTCCGTCTTCCCGTGGATCAGCTGGAACTACATTCTCTTCCGCTGGAACGACTCCGACGAGGAGATGGAGCGCGCGCGTCAGCTCGCGATCGAGCTCGGCGTGGACCGGCTGACCTGGACCACCACCGATCAGCCGCTGGGGATGCCGTCCGAGCGTTTCGTGCCCGGTACGGCCGACTACGAGCGCATCCGGCCCGGCCTGGTGGGCGGAGGGGCGCAGGTGCCGAACGCCATCCGCTGGGGCGGTCGGATCGAGCCGGTCGCCCTCCCGGAGCGCGTCCGCACGGGCGGGGACATCGTCGCCCGCTTTCAGGTCACCAACGAGAGCGAGTTGACCTGGCAGCCGGGTACCGCGCATGACGTGCGGCGCATGTCACTGCGGGCCAAGCTGCACGACCACGCGGGGGCGCTGCTGGTCGAGAACTTCATGTACGTCGGCTTCGCCGAGCCGCTCCAGCCAGGCGCTTCCACGGTAGTCGAGCTTTCCGGCACGGCCGAGCTCGAGGCGGGGCGCTATCGCCTCACGGTCGATCTGGTACGGGAAGGCCTCTGGTGGTTCGAGTTTCTGGGAATCGAGCCCTTCGGGTGCGAGTTCGAGGTGGTGGGGCCGGCGGACGCGTGACCGCGTCTCTGGCGCGCGCCCCAAAAGGAAACGGGGCCAATCGTCGTCGCGATTGACCCCGTCGTTACTGGTCGGGATGACTGGATTTGAACCAGCGACCCCCTGACCCCCAGTCAGGTGCGCTACCAGACTGCGCCACATCCCGACGCACGACTTACTTCTTGGCCTTCCGCTTCTT
>CAJWMX010000062.1 GCA_913043805.1 uncultured Acidobacteriota bacterium
TAGCCCAGACACAACGAAAGCAACCCAGGCTCGCTCTCGGAGCCCGGCGGCACGTACGGCGTGCCCGCGGCGCGGCCGAAGCCCCACCCGATAGAACCACCCGCTCCGTTTTCCTGTTGTCAGGAAAACTAGAACCCCCATTCGAGGCCGGCGTAATAGCTGCGGCCAATTTCGTTGATGCGCTGGCGCGTGAACGGATTCAGTGCGTTCAGGTGCGTGGCGTAGGTCTCGTCGGTCAGATTCTCGAGCCCGACGAGAGCCGACACCCCCTGTGCGATGGCCAGACCGGCACGTGGAGCCAGGACAGCAGTTCGCTGTCCGTGCCACAGTCGCGCCAGCTGTCGCCGTCCGGTGGCGAGGGGCTGTGCCCCGGCGCCGCGTGCATCGGGCACACCGCGCCAGTTGTCATCTCGTGCGGGCACTTGTGCTCGGCCATCTCTCCAGGCCTAGCGAAACAGCACACGGCGATAGGCGCCGCGATGAGCGTCACGTACTGCCCCAGGACGACGAGCCAGGCCGAAAGCCGCAGAGTGGTCGACATCGACGTTTTGTTTCCAGCGTCTGGTCTCTCAGACGCGGGTCATCCGCAATCCGTTTCAGTCTCGCACCGTCACCGCTTGACGATCTGATCCATGCCCGCGATACAATGCATGGATTCCGGCCGCCCCGGGGGCGATCCCGTGGGGCCCGCATGTTCGATGGAGAACCTCCAGCTTCGCCCCGTCGTCGTTGTCGCCAGCGTCGGTGTCATTACGCCGACAGCCAGCGGATGATGTACCCAGACAGCGATTACCCAGGGCCATCATCCGCAACCGGTTGATGGCCCTTTTTTTGTGTGGATTCGAACGATGAGCGGAACACCAGGCAAGACCCGTAGCGGCGCGATTACCGACGGCCCCTCGAGGGCTCCCGCGCGAGCCATGCTCAAAGCGGTGGGCTTTGACGACGAGGCGCTCGCGAAGCCGATCATCGGCGTGGCCAACACCTGGATCGAGATAGGTCCGTGCAACTACCACCTTCGCGACCTGGCCGAAGAGGTCAAACTGGGGATTCGCGAGGCGGGTGGGACGCCGATGGAGTTCAACACGGTCTCGATCTCCGACGGCATCACCATGGGCAGCGAGGGGATGAAAACCTCGCTCATCAGTCGTGAGGTGATCGCCGATTCGATCGAGCTTGTCGCCCGCGGCAACCTGTTCGACGGGATCGTCATCCTCGTGGGCTGCGACAAGACGATTCCGGGCGGCGTGATGTCGCTCGTGCGGCTGAACATCCCTGGCCTGGTCCTCTATGGCGGGTCGATTGCGCCGGGGCGCTACGACGGCAAGGACGTCACCATCCAGGACGTCTTCGAGGCGGTCGGCGCCCACGCCGCCGGCACCATGACCGACGGCGAGCTGCTGGCCCTCGAGAACGCCGCTTGCCCGGGTGCCGGGGCGTGCGGCGGCCAGTTCACGGCCAACACGATGTCCACGGTGTGCGAGCTGCTGGGGGTTTCACCGATGGCGGCCAACGGCGTTCCGGCCACCACCCTGCTCGACGAGGGCGGAGACGTGGCTACCCGGCCCGAGAAGTGCGACGTCTCGAAGCAGGCTGGGGCGCTCGTGCTCGATCTGGTCAAGCGCGACGTTCGTCCGCGTGACATCGTCACCAAGGACGCCATCGAGAACGCCATCGCCGCAGTGGCGACGACCGGGGGCTCGACCAACGCCGTACTCCACCTGCTGGCTATCGCGCACGAAGCGGACGTCGACCTCGCGATGGAAGACTTCGACCGGGTCAGCGAGCGGACGCCGCTGCTGGCCGATCTGAAGCCGGGCGGGCAATTCGTGGCGACCGACCTCTATCGCGCTGGTGGTCTCGAGCTGGTCGCGCACCGGCTCAAGGAAGTGGGGCTGTTGCACAGCGACGCGATGACCGTGACCGGCCAGACCATCGGCCAGGTGGCCGACAGCGCGCAAGAAACCGCGGGCCAAACGGTGGTGCGGCCGGTCTCAGACCCGATAACACCTACTGGGGGACTGGTGATCCTGCGCGGCAACCTCGCGCCCGACGGTTGCGTGGTGAAGGTGGCGGGACACGAACCGCAGCAGCATCGCGGGCCCGCCAAGGTGTTCGACGGCGAAGAGGGAGCGTTCTCGGCCATCGAACAGGGCCAGATCAAGGCCGGTGATGTCGTGGTGATTCGCTACGAGGGACCACAGGGTGGACCCGGCATGCGCGAGATGCTCGCGGTCACCGCCGCGATCGTCGGCGCCGGACTGGGCGAGTCTGTGGCGTTGCTGACCGACGGCCGGTTCTCGGGCGCCACCCGCGGGATGATGGCCGGACACGTGGCGCCCGAAGCCGCCAGGGGCGGGCCGATTGCGCTGGTGCGTGACGGCGACACCATCTTGTTCGACGAGCAGAACCGGAAGCTCGAACTGGAAGTGAGCGAAGAGGAGCTGGCGTCGCGACGCGCCGCCTGGCAGCCTCCCGAAGATAAGACCACCAGCGGCGTCATGGCCAAGTACGCACGACTGGTGTCGTCAGCCGCGCAGGGCGCGGTGACCACGGCGTAAGCGAGGAAGGACCATCGTCATGGCCAACATTCGAACCGGCGCACAGATCTTGTGGGAGTCGTTGGTGCGCGAGGGCGTCACCACCGTCTTTGGCTATCCGGGCGGCGCCATTCTGCCCGCCTACGACGCGATGCTCGAGTATCCGATTCGCCACGTACTCGTGCGCCACGAGCAGGGCGCCACGCACATGGCCGACGGCTACGCCCGCGCGAGTGGCGAAGTCGGCGTCGCGATTGCCACCTCGGGGCCGGGCGCCACCAACATGGTGACCGGCATCGCCACCGCCATGCTCGACAGCTCGCCCATGGTCTGCATCACCGGCCAGGTCGGCAGCAAGCTGATCGGCTCGGATGCGTTCCAGGAGACCGACGTCACCGGTGTGACCTTGCCGATCACCAAACACAACTATCTGGTGTCTGACGTCGACGAGGTGGCACCGACCATCCACGAGGCGTTCTACGTCGCCAAGTCGGGGCGACCAGGCCCGGTGCTCGTCGATATCACCAAGGACGCGCAGCAGTCGTCGACCGAGTTCGTCTGGGACGACAGCCCGGTGCAGCTCCCGGGCTATCGGCCGGAGCTTCGGGCGACCGACGCGGAATATCAGCAGGCCGTCGAGCTGATCAACGGCGCCAAGCGGCCGGTCATCTTCGCCGGGCACGGCGTGATGCTGTCGGGGGCGATGGACCTGGTGCGCGAGTTCGCCGAGCGCGCGAATATCCCGATCGCGATGACCCTGCTCGGCATCGGATCGGTGCCGGCGCTCCACCCGCTCAACCTGGGCATGATGGGCATGCACGGCGAGGCGTGGGTGAATCAGGCGATCCAGGAGGCGGACCTCCTGCTGGCGTTTGGGATGCGGTTCGATGACCGCGTGACCGGAAATCTCAAGACCTACGCGCCGAACGCCCGGAAGATTCACATCGACATCGACCCGGCCGAGTTCAACAAGAACGTACTGGTGGACGTGACGCTCGCCGGCGACCTGTCGGCCGTCCTCACCGACCTGTTGCCGCACGTGGAGCGTGGCGATCGCTCGGACTGGCTCTCGGCCATCGGGGTGATGAAGGGCGACTCGGCCGTGCGGGACGTCCAGAACATCCCTGACAGCGGACACCTGTATGCGGCGCACGTCATCAACGACATCTGGCGGATGACCGACGGCCAGGCGGTGGTGGTCACCGACGTCGGCCAGCATCAGATGTGGGAGGCGCAGTATTACCACCACCAGGAGCCGCGGTCACTGATCACCTCCGGAGGTCTGGGCACGATGGGCTTCGCGCTTCCGGCCGCCATCGGCGCCAAGCTCTCGCGTCCCGATGCCGAGGTCTGGGTGGTGGTCGGCGACGGTGGGTTCCAGATGACCATGTGCGAGCTGGCCACCATCGCCCAGGAGAAGGTGAAGGTCAACGTGGCCATCATCAACAACGGGTATCTCGGCATGGTGCGTCAGTGGCAGGAGTTCTTCTACGAGCGCCGCTACGCCGCGACGCCACTGTTGAGCCCGGACTTTGCCAAGCTGGCTGACGCGTTCGGCGTGAAGAGCGCCCAGGTCGCTCGCCGTCAGGACGTCGAGCCGACCATCGAAATGGCGCGGGCCCACGAGGGCGCCGTGGTGATCGACTTCCGGGTCGAGCAGGAAGACACCGTCTACCCGATGGTGCCCGCCGGCGCCGACCTGCACGCGATGATCCGCCGGCCCAGCTCGAGCCCGATCGTGGAAACGGCCGACGACTGAGAGCGGCGGGGCTAAAGCCCCGCCCTACAGAATCACGAGCGCCTGAAGCCTGTAGCCCGTAGCCTGAAGCCTAAGAACTCCATGCGACATACGTTTGTTGTCCACGTCGAAGACAAGCCCGGGGTGCTGAACCGCGTGGCGTCGTTGTTCCGGCGTCGCGCCTTCAACATCGAGTCGTTGACCGTCGGGCACACCGAAACCAGCGGGGTGTCCCGGATGACCATCGTGGTCGACACCGACGCCAACGGGGCCAAGAGACTCGAGGCGAACCTCTACAAGCTGGTCAACGTGTTGCGGGTCACCGACCTGACCGCCGAGGCGGCCGTGGTGCGCGAGCTGACGCTGATCCGGGTCAAGGCTGACCACGAAACCCGCACCCACATCATGCAGTTGGTCGACACCTTCCGCGCGAAGGTGGTCGATGTGGCGCCCGACACGCTCATCATCGAAGCCACTGGCACCGAGGAGAAGATCGATGGGCTGGTGGGCGTGCTCGAGCCCTACGACGTGCTGGAAATGGTGCGGACCGGCCGAGTCGCGATGTCCCGCGGCCAGCAGGCTCCGGTCGAAGTGCCCGCCGACGAATCTCCCGCCGAGGCGGACGACAACGTATCCTATTCGGTCTGATTGGACCGATTCGTGACCTCCCGGGCCCGGCCCAAATACCATCGCAACCACGAGGCAGAAACAAGCAATGGCAACGATTCACTACGACGACGCGGCAGATCTCTCGCTCATCCAGCAAAAGAAGGTGGCCATCTTCGGCTACGGCTCGCAGGGCCATGCCCATGCGCTCAATCTTAAGGACAGCGGCGTCGACGTGCGGGTCGCGCTGGCCGAGGGGAGCAAATCGAAGGCGAAGGCGAAGGCGGACGGGCTCACCGTCAACAGCGGCGCCGAGGCGGCCGCCTGGGCCGACGTCATCATGATTCTGGCGCCGGACACCAAGCAGCCGGGTATCTACGCCGAGTCGATCGCGCCGAACCTGAAGTCGGGCGACATGCTGATGTTCGCTCATGGCTTCAACATTCGCTACGACACCATCACGCCTCCCAAGGATGTCGACGTCACCTTGATCGCCCCCAAGGCGCCCGGTCACCGGGTGCGTGAGGTGTTCCAGGAGGGCGGCGGCACGCCGGCGCTCATCGCTGTCGAGCAGGACGCCACCGGCAACGCGCACGCGCTGGCGATGTCCTACGCCAAGGGCCTGGGCGTCACCCGCGCCGGGGTCATCGAGACGACCTTCACCGAGGAGACCGAGACGGATCTCTTCGGCGAGCAGGCGGTGCTCTGTGGCGGGGTCAGCGAGCTGATCAAGGCCGGGTTCAAGACCCTCGTCGACGCCGGCTATCAACCCGAGGTCGCCTACTTCGAGTGCATGCACGAGCTGAAGCTCATCGTCGACCTGATCTATCGAGGCGGACTCAACTACATGCGCTACTCGGTCAGCGACACCGCCGAGCGTGGCGACTACACCGGCGGGCCGCAGGTGATTACCGACGCCACTCGCGAGGCGATGGCCAGCATGCTCAAGGACATCCAGGACGGTAGCTTCGCCAAGGCCTGGATCGAGGAAGACAAGGCGGGCCGGCCAAACTTCATGGCCACGCGGCGCGCCGAGCAGGAGCTGCAGATCGAAAAGGTGGGTGTCGAGCTTCGGGGGATGATGCCGTTTCTCGACGCCGTCACGTTGAAGGAGAGCGTGTAGTTCAGCGCTCTCCTGGCGACGGAGTCCTGCTCGTTGCTGGCAGGACTGCCGGCTTCAGGCTTTGGGCTTTGGGCCGATCCAGTCGGCGATGACGTCCATGACGGCGTCGTAGATTTCCTGCTTCGACGGGTCTGACTTTCGTCGCACATTGAACGAATGGTCGCCGCCTTCCACCACGTGGAGGGTGGCGGCCGGCATCCTGGCCAGCACCGGCCGTAACTCTTCTTCAGTACCAAACGTATCGCGCGCGCCCTGGACCACCAGGGTGGGCACCGCGATGCGCGGCAGGTGGGCGTCGCGCATCTTTTCGAGGCGTCCCGGTGGGTGCAGGGGATAGCCGAGCGCGACGACTCCAGAGACATCGGCGGCTGGCGTTGCCTCGTCGCCGTCTGGGTCGGGGCTGGCCGCGATGTGGGTGGCCATGCGGCCGCCCATCGACTTGCCGCCGATGAACAACGGCCGTTCTTCCGAGCGTTCGCGGACGGCGTCCACCACCGCCCGATAGCATGCCTCCAGCTTAAGCGCCCGGTCCGGCGCCCGTCGGCCCTGCTCGGTGTAGAGGAAGTTGAACGTGACCGTCTCGATGCCCCGCTCGGCGAGGCCATGCCCGAACGCCACCATGAACGGATGCGTCTGTGGCGCCCCGGCGCCGTGCGCAAGGATGAGCGTGGCGCGCGCGTCGGCCGCCGGGTAGGCAACGGCGGTGGTCGAGTCGTCGTCGACAGGGATGGTGAACGGTGTACTCATCGGCAATCACGGGGACAGGACGCCGGTCCGAACTCGCTCCAGAAACCTCCCCGCGGCGACATAGAAGTCGTCGTGAAAGTCGTGCCCGCCGTCGAAGATGACCGTTTCGTGGGCGATGCCTCGCGACGTCAGGAACGCCAGATCGGCGTCGCGTTTGGGCTCGGTATACCAGTGGTCGTCCACGCCCCCTCCCAGGAGAATGGGCGGCCACCGGTCGGCCGGTTCGTCGTGGAGCTCCGGGGGCACGTCACTGGCTAGCGCCACCACGCCGTCGCAGCGGTGTCCTAACCGCAGCGCGGCGCGATACGCCATGGCGACGCCCTGTGAAAACCCCGCGAATACCAGCGGCAGAGCGGAATCGCTCCGAAGCTCGGCCACGACGTCTCCCACGTAGGCGAGGTTGTCGGCGATAGCCTGTTCCCGGTCCTGGCTGGTCATCCAACAGCCGACCACCGTGCCGGTCTTCCGCTCGTAGAAGCGATTCAGCGCCTGGACCGACGCCACCTGCCATTGTTCGATGCCCGGTATCCCGAGCAAGCCTTCGAGATGGCGTTCCGCGTTCTCGCCGTAGCCATGGAAACCGACCAGCAGCGGCGCTGGTCCCGGCGCGGCAGCAGGGACGACGACGTAGCGACCGAGCGTGCGCGCCGCGACCGTGCGCACCGCCGGTTCCGATGCCGTGAGCATGCCTCAATTGTATGGTGCCTGCCTCGGGCATGGCGGGTGGCATAATCGGCCCCTAGCTCACAGGAGGCAGCTATGCGCAGGATGCGGTATATGCGGCATGCGACCCGATGGGTCTCGTCGGCGGTGGCGTTCTGCCTGATGGCGACCCTCGTCGGGCAGGCCCAGGAGCCTCGCATTCCGCCGGTCGAGTCGGCGTCTGGCATTAATATTACCCGGACGCTCGCGAACCATCCCGACCTCTCGGAGGCCTGGTTGACCTTCGCCCGGTACGTCCTGGGCAACAGCACGCTCCCACCTCGCGAGCGCGAGTTGCTGATCCTGCGGATCGGGTTCCTGCTGGGGGCCGATTACGAATGGGGTCAGCACGCCCGTATCGGCCGGGAGGCGGGGCTCACCGACACCGAGATTCTGCGGATTACCCAGGGGCCGGGGGCAGCGGGCTGGTCGAGCTTCGACCGCACGCTGTTGCGCGCTGTCGACGAGTTGCGTCGCGACGCGGAGATCAGCGACACGACCTGGAACGAGCTGGCTGCCCGCTACGACACGAAACAGCTGATGGACGTGGTCTTCACGGTGGGCCAGTACAACCTGGTCTCGATGGCGCTCAAGACCTTCCGGGTGCCGCTGGACGAAGGAGTGACAGGCATCCCTCGCTAACCCCGGCGGGTGGGGGGCAGTTCCGCGGGCGCTCCTTGGAACTGCTCAGCAGTCCTGCGGAGCAGGACTGCCATTTGGGGCGAAGCCCCATGAGATAATCGACCCCATGCCTCGTATCGATTTCGACCAGCTTCCTCCCGACGCCCGACTCTGGATCTTCGCCGCCCAGGGGTCACTGACGGCGGGCGAACAGACGCAGGTTCTCGGTGCCGTCGACGGGTTCATCGAGCAGTGGGCCGCGCACGATCGGCCGCTGACCACCGCCCGGGATCTTCGCTACGACCGGTTCATCTTCGTCGCTGTCGATGAACGTGCCGCTGGCGCCTCCGGCTGCTCGATCGATGCATTGGTCAACCAGATGAAGCGGCTCGAGGCCGCCCTCGGCGTCGAGCTGATCAACCACGGCCCCGTGCTCTATCGGGACGGCGAGGAGATCGCCCGGGTGGAGCGCTTCCAGTTCATGGAGCTGGTCGAGAAAGGCGCCGTCAACACCGACACCGTCGTCTTCGACAACACCCTGACCACGGTTGGTGACGTCCGCAACGGTCGCTGGGAGCTCCCTGCCGGTCAGTCCTGGCACAAAGCGTTGTTCTAGTTGGAGCAGCCGGCGGTCCGGAAGGACCGCTCTGGACTCCGCGGCTGACGCCCACCCGACTGCAACGCCCGGCAACATTCCTGAGTGAGGCATGGTACTGGCCGACGGGAACCTCGCAGGTCACCCGAACGTAACGATTCCTGGCATTTCTTGGTGAGGCGTCCCTCTGGCAAGGCACGGTCGAGGGCGCAGCCCGGGCGGCTGTAACCGAGGCCGCAACGCTGTCCAGAGGGACGGATCACCAAGAAATGGTCGGGGCGCCCGGGTTCGAACCGGGGGCCTCCTGCTCCCAAAGCAGGCGCGCTACCAGGCTGCGCCACGCCCCGACACGGAGAGTCCAACACTGATTCTGTCGTACTTCCAGCGCCCCGGCCAGTCAGAGGCGGCGGTATAACTCCTGCACCGCTTCCGTACGTTCCCCAGCGCGTATGAGCAACGATTCCGCGGCTGCCGAGCAGAGTCCGATGGGCGGCTTCCGCGCCCGCTTCGGGCCGTGGCTCATTCCCGTGGCGGCCTGGATTCTCTACGTTCTCCTCTACCCCTCGTTCTGCACCACGCTGGACATCCACACGGGCGCCTTGGCGTTCGTACCGGTGTTCCTGACCGCCATCCGGGGCGCCTGGCCTGGTGCGGCGGCCGGCCTGGTGGCGGCCCCCCTGACCGCGCTCATCCACAATCTGTTCGGAATCGCCTCGCCCCTGTCATGGATGCTGGCTCCGTCGGTCCTCATCGGTGCGGCCACCATGGTGGCCATCGGCTTCGCGGTGGGACGCATGCACGACCTGGATCGCGAGCGGCAGGCCGAGATTCGCGAGCGTCAGCGCGTCGAACAGTATCTTCGCGAGCGCGAGGTGCGCCTGGTGTTGTCGAATGACATCGCACGCGCGATGCGTGACGGGCAGCCCGCCGACGCCATCATCAAGTCGGCGGTCGACAGCCTGCACGCGCACTTTCCGCGTCTTGTGCTCAGACTTCTCGCTGGTCGATCCAGACGGGCGCGTGTCGGTCAATCGGCCGTGGGACCGGCCGGCACCGACTGGCCGGTGGACGAGTCCCTCACCCTCCAGCCGGATGTGCAGACCGCTCTGCCCAAACGTGACCTGGTCGCGATCGAAGACACCAGTCGCGGGATCGAGGATGCGGGCTCGCGGCGCAGCTGATCGCCAGCAACGT
>CAJWMX010000063.1 GCA_913043805.1 uncultured Acidobacteriota bacterium
GCCACCGGCCGAGTACGAAGAGCAGTCCTATCAGCGGCACGAGACCCCAGCCATGGTGGCCGGAGCCAACTAACTGAGTCTCTGGGAAACCCGGGGCGGTTCACTGATCGACGGGGCGGGGCCGCTACGGAAGTGCGTCGAGCGTGGCCCGAGCCTGGACCCCCTCTTCCGAGTCGGGAGCCTTTTCGACGACCTGCTGGAAGAACCCCTTCGCGGTGGGGATGTCCCCTTTGTTCAGGGCCACCAAGGCCAGCTTGAAGAGCGGCTTCTCCCAGTTCGGGTCGACCTGGTTTGCCTGCTCGTAGAACTCCTTGGCGGCATCGATCTCGCCCTTGGCGAACTCGACCTCACCAAGATTGTAGAGGTCTTCGCGGGTCGCGCCCTCCGAGTCGGCAAGAAGCGACCCGGCGCCTTCGAAGTCGCCCATTGCCATGCGGACCCGCGCGATCTGCGGGTTGACGACATTGGCCATCGCGGGGTCGGCCTCGATGGCGGCCTCGTAGGCGGCGATCGCCTCCTCGTTCATCTCCTGCTCGAGATAAGAGTTACCGATCATCACGTGCGCTTCGGTATAGACGGGGAACTTGGCGAGGATCGCCTCGAAGTCGGTTATCGCGTCGGCCCACTGTTCGCCCTCATAGGCCGCGTTCGCCGCGTCAATCTCTCCCTGCAGCACCTCGGCATCCATGCCACCCAGCGCTTCTGCGCCGTAGCGGAGCTCGAGCTGGCTCAGCACACGGTCCATCTCGATGTCGATGTCGGGGTTGCGCCCCTGACGGATCCTGATGCGGCCTGGGTTCGGCTGGAAGCCGTCCGCCTCGGCGGTCACGGTCCACTGCCCGCTGTTGAGACCCAGCATGGTGAAGCCGCCGCTGCCGTCGGTCTGCTGTTCGAGGCGGGGCGGGTTCGCCTCCGGATTCTCGAGAATCACCGTGGCGTTGGGGATCGGGTCGCCCGTTTCACTGTTGATCACCTTGCCGGCAAGCATGCCGCCCTGAGCGACGGCGGAAGCGGCCGCGAAACCGAAGACGAGCGTCACGAGCATGCAGGATCTGAGGAACTGGCGCATGAGAGTCTCCTGGGGTGCGAACCGCGGAGCGGTCCCGCAGTGAGTACGTTCATAATTATAGACTACCGGGCGCGTTCAACCGCGGCGGCTACGGCAATCCGGCGTCAGTCGAGGCCGTTCAGCGCAGCCTGCGCTTCGGCGTTCTCTGGGTCCGCGTCCAGGGCCAGTCGGAAGGCGGCTCGGGCTTCTTCGGGGCGCTCCTGGGCCAAGAACGCGTGTCCGATGTTGAGATGCAGGCTGGTCATGGCCGGGGCCTCATCGAGTACGTCCCGATAGCGTTCGATCGCCGCCTCGTACTCCCCGGCGTCGAACTGGGCGTCGGCCTCGTCGAGCGCGGCGACCAGGTCGCTGGCCTTCAGCCCGGCGAGGACGCCTGACTCCGGAGCGGGTGGATTGAACAGGTCGCGGTCCATCGTGAAGGTGACCCGCGTGGCCGGACCAGACGAGCGTATGCCGACGAAGCCCTGTACCGGCTCGAAGCCGTCGGCGTCGATGACAAACAGCCACTCGCCCCGGTTCAGCCCGATGAACGTGAAACGTCCTTGACCGTCGGTGACCGCGGTCTGGCTCGCTTGCGAGACCAGGCTTTCGGCCGACACCGCCGCGCCCTCGACGCCATTGCCGTCGCGGTCGCGGACGACTCCACGCACCCGACCTTGTGCGGCTGCCTCGGCGGCGAATCCCAATACGAGTGCGACGACGACGATACGTAGGCTGAATCGCGGCATGCTGACTGCCCCCGCCTAGAGGACGCACCGGGTGGCGCGTGGCGACCCAAAAGTATAATCCGATCGTGCCCCTCCAGATCCAGGTTCGACTGCACCTCGGGCGGTGTCTGGGCTTGGTGTGCCTGAGCGTGCTCCTTGCCGCTGGTGCTTCCTCGCCGGCCCGTGCCCAGATTGACCAGGATCGCCTCGATCTCATCGACGGACTGATCCACGAGGCGATTCAAGCGGGAGACCTGCCTGGAGCGGTGGTGCTGGTGGGCCATCAGGGGGAGGTCGTCTATCGTCGAGCGTTCGGCGACCGGAACGTGGTGGGCGTTCGCGAGCCGATGACGCCCGACACCATCTTCGACATCGCATCTCTGACCAAGGTGGTGGCCACCACGACCGCGGTCATGGCCATCGTCGAGGACGGTCGTCTCCGATTGCGCGATCGGGTGGCCAGCTATCTGCCCGGCTTCGACCGACACGGCAAGGAGCCGATCACGATCGAGCAACTCTTGACACATACCTCCGGGTTGCGCCCAGACCTTCCGCTCGAGGAGGAGTTTCTCGGTGCGGACGAGGCGGTCGCTCGAATGCTCGACGAAGTGCCCGAGGCCGCGCCGGACGAGCGGTTCATTTACAGCGATCTGAACTTCATGCTCCTCGCCCAGATCGTGGAGCGGGTGACGGAGGCCCCGTTCGATGACTTCGTTGGGGAGCGCGTATTCGAGCCGCTGGCGATGGGAGACACCATGTTTCTCCCCCCTGATTCCCTGGCCTCGCGTATTGCGCCTACCGAACCTTGTGGTCCGCTGGCCTGGCCATGCGGTGGCCCAGGAGCCGAGATGCTTCGCGGACGCGTCCATGACCCGACCGCGCGCCGGATGGAGGGAGTCGCCGGCCACGCCGGGCTGTTCTCCACCGCCGACGACCTGGCTCGGTTCTCGTTCATGCTGCTGGCGGGTGGCGAACTGGACGAGGCCAGGGTGTTGAGCCCCGCGTCGGTCGCGCGCATGACCCAGGTGTCCACGCCGGCGGGCATGACCGACCGACGCGGCCTCGGGTGGGACATCGACTCTCGATTCTCGTCCAACCGGGGAGCGCTCTTCGGGGCGGGCTCGTTCGGGCACACCGGCTTCACGGGAACCTCGCTCTGGCTGGATCCGGCGTCGAGCACGTTCGTCGTGTTTCTCTCGCATCGCGTGCATCCGAACGGGGAGGGGAGCGTCACCGCGCTCAGGGGGCAGGTGGCAACCGTGGTCGCGTCGGCGCTCCGGGACGAGACCTCGCAGGTCGTGGCGAGCGTCTCGGCCGGCGTGGACGTCCTCCAAGAGCGAGGGTTCGATTCGCTGGTGGGACAGCGGGTTGGGCTGGTGACGAACCAGACCGGACAGAGTCGCGACGGACGTTCGACCATCGACCTCATCTTCGAGGCGCCGGGGGTCGAGCTACGCGCGCTGTTCAGCCCCGAGCATGGCATTCGCGGCGTCGAGGACGGTCTGGTGCCGTCCGGCCGAGACGAGCGCACTGGCCTGCCGGTCCACTCACTGTACGGCGATACCCGTCGCCCTACGGCCGAGACGTTGGACGGGCTGGATACGTTGGTCGTCGACCTGCAGGACATCGGAGCGCGGTTCTACACCTACGCCGCCACGACCGCCTACGTGCTCGAAGAAGCCGCTCGGCAGGGACTCCGGGTGGTGGTGCTCGACCGGCCGAATCCAATCGGTGGTCGCATCGAAGGTCCGTTGCTCGACGAGCGACTCCTCGGCTTTACGGGCTATCTCTCGGCGCCAACCCGACACGGGCTTACATTGGGTGAGCTGGCCAGACTCTTCAACCGCGAGCGCGACCTCGATGCCGAGCTAGAGGTCGTGCCGGTGCGGGGATGGACCCGTAATACGTGGTTCGACGAGACCGGGCTCCGATGGGTGAACCCCTCGCCCAACATGCGCAATCTCCACCAGGCGCTGTTGTATCCAGGGGTCGGTGGCATCGAGGGAACCAACCTCTCGGTGGGGCGTGGGACCGACACCCCCTTCGAGCAGATCGGGGCGCCATGGATCGACGGTCCGGACCTGGCCGAGGTGCTGAATGCGGCCGGGCTCCCGGGCGTGCGGGTGTATCCCCTGAGCTTCACGCCCTCGGCGAGTCGCTACGCGGGCGAACGCTGCGAAGGGGTCTTCTTCGTGGTGACCGATCGGGAACGATTTCGCCCGGTTCGGCTCGGGCTCGAGATCGCCGCGGCGCTCTGGCGACTCCACGGCGACGTCTTCCAGCTCGACGCGAGCGAACGGCTGCTGGGATCGGCCGCGGTGCTGGCTGATATCAAGCGAGGCACCCCGTCCTGGGAGATTGCCGCCGCGTGGGCCGAGGGTGAAGGGAGCTGGCGGCGGCTCGTCGCGCCGTATCTACTCTACGATTGAGGCGCGGTCCGCCGCGTCGTTCGGAGGCGATTCAGACTCGGTCCGGGCTTCGGCGCTCTGCTTGTTCCGATACATCGTCTCGTCCGCTTCGCGGATCCGGTTCATGATGTCGTCGTCGTGCGTTTCGACGTCGGAGCATCCGACGCTCAGTCCAACCCCGGTCGGTAGTCCAGAGGTCGCGAGCGCCTCTCTGAACGACCGACGCAGGTCCACCCCCTTCTCGCGCGCCTTGTCGAGGCTGCAGGACAGCAGAAGCAGGAACTCGTCACCGCCCCAGCGAAACACATAGTCCGCTTCCCGAACGTTGCGCCGAAGGAAGAGCGCGACATATTCGAGCAGTCGATCGCCTGCCTCGTGCCCCAGCGAGTCGTTCACCACCTTGAAGTGGTCGATGTCGACGAACAGGATCGACAGCGGCAGGTCGTAGCGCTGGCGCCGCTGGAGCTCTCGTCCGATCACTTCGTGAAAGAACCGTCGGTTGTGACAGCCGGTCAGCGCGTCGGTGATGGCCATCTCCCGCAGTTCCGTCTGGGTTTCCTGGAGACGCCGGTTGGCGAGTCTGAGCTCGAAGGTCATCTCCTCGAACACCAGCAGGTGCATGCCCAGCGCCGCGAACAGGAACAGGAGCCCGTTGACCACCATCAGCTCGGGCGGGAGCGTCGCGGTCGTTCCGCGGACGAGGGTGATGCCGATCCACGCCTGAGTGACCGCCGCCAGGAGCATGGCCACCCCGATGACACCGGTGCCGAGGAGCTGCGTCCGTTGCAACACCCCGAGGTAGACCAGCCCGCCGCTGACGAGCAGTGCCGAGGCGACCAGATACGCCGGCAACACGGCCTGTGGCGGATCCAGGAACAGCGGGCTGAGTACGCACCACCCCAGTACCGGGACCAGCGGGAGGAGGTATCGGCGAGAGGGCCAGCGGCGGTCCTGAAAGGTCGTGGCGCTCAACGCGATCGCGGCGATGGCGCCGACCGACAGCGCGCGGGCGAGACCGAACCCGAGTGTGTCGGCCAGGGCCGCGCCCAGATCGCGTCCGCCGAGTGTGAGCGACCCGGTCAGCGCCGCCCAGGCGACAACCCATTGAAGAATGTAGGGCTGCCGCCGGAAGACGTAGAGCAGTGCGATCAGCGCCGTCACCACCATCGTCCCCAGCGCTCCGAGGCGAGCCGGGTCGGCGATGCCGAAGGCGCCGCTGGGAAACAGCTCTATCTGGTCCACGTGCAGCGTGAGGCCGGACGCCAGCCCCACGCCGGGCCGCCTCCGGCTGATCATACGCCCGGTAGGTCCAGCGTCAGGCCGCGGTACCGGCCGAAGAACCCTTCGCCGTGAGCTTTCTAGAGCTGGTAGAGCATCCAGTAGACGATGACGCCGGTGACCGAGACGTAGAGCCAGATCGGCATCGTCCATCGAGCGATGGCGGCGTGACGCCGGTCGTCTCGAATCAGACCCCGGCGAAGTGTGATCAGGGCCAGGGGAAGAATCGCGGCGGCCAGGATGATATGGGTGATCAGGATCGTGAAATAGACGATCCGGATCGGTCCCTGCCCGGTGAACGGTTGGGACCCGACCTGCGCGTGGTAGATGAGGTACGAGATCAGGAACAGGGTGGAGACGCCGAAGGCGGCCAGCATGCAGCGGCGGTGCAGCTCGATCTCGCGTCGGCTGATCAGCACCCAACCGGCGGTGAGCAGGAGCGCCGCGATGCCGTTCAGGGTGGCGTTGAGTGCCGGCAGCTGAGTGACTTCGAGCATTACCGTCTACCCTACAAGGGTCCGTCGAGTAGGAGCAACCCCCAGGCGAGAGGCAGATAGCCCAACGTCGCCCGGAAGAGGTCGCGCGCCCGCTCAACCGTCGGGCCTTCGGCGAATCGCAACGCCAGGGCCAACAGCAGCATGTCCATGATCACCATGCCGACCGCGTAGATCCCGCCGGCCAGACCGGTCCAGGCCGGGCCCAGACTGGCCGGGATCAGCAGCATGCTGTAGACCATGAGGTGGCGGGTGAGACGCGTACCGCTCGGGTCCACGACGGCCAGCAGCGGCAGCCCCGAGCGTTCGAAGTCTTCTCGGTAGAGCCACGTCAAGGCCAGGAAGTGCGGAAGCTGCCAGACGAACACCACCCAGAAGAGTGCCCAGGCCTGAGCTGTGAGCGGTGAGACCGCCACCCAGCCGATGACGACCGGCAGCGCGCCGGGGACGGCGCCCACCAGCAGCGCCCAGTGGGTTCGGCGCTTGAGCGGCGTGTAGACCACGACGTAGCTGAACAGTGTGGCCATGGCCACGACGGCGGCCGTCGGATTGACGAGCGTGGCCAGTTGGACCAGTCCGATCAGAGCGACCGCGACAGCGAACCAAACCGCTTCGGCCGCCTGCAGCCGGCCGGCCGGCAACGGCCGCGTCCGAGTGCGAGTCATCCGCTCATCGAGGTCAATCTCGGCCGCCTGATTGAGCGCGGCCGCTCCGCCGGCCACCAAGGCTGACCCGATGGCGGTGTGGGTCAGCAACACCGGATCGAGAGGCCCGGACCGCGCCGCGAGGTACCCGACGCCGGCGGTCACGACCACCAGTGAGTTGAGGCGTGGTTTGGTCAGCGCCAGGAAGTCGAGCAGGCGATGACGGGGTGTGTCGAGGGCCGCGGCCCCGGTCTTCATGCGCGGGCTCTGGGGGGGGACGTCATACGCATGGCCTGACGACGAAGGGAGTGGAGAAACACGCCGGCCCGACACCGGGTAAGGCGTCGGGCCGGCTGACGAACGAACGCCATACGCCGCTTATGGCGCGGTGAACGTGAAGGAGACCTCGGCGGTCTGGCCCGTGGCCACGGTCACGTTCTGGGTCTGGGTCCCGAGCGCCTCGTGCCACGCCTCGACGACGTAGTCGCCTGGCGGCAGGGTGCTGATGTCGAACATCCCGTCGGTGGCGGTGACCGCGAAGTAGGGGTGCTCGAGCACGCCGACGTAGGCGTTCATCCAGCCGTGGACGTCACACTTGAAGGGCACCATCACTTCGGCGTTCTCGAAGGTGCGCTCGAACTCCATGCCCTGGATGGGCTGGCCCATGTTGAACTCTTCGTTCGCCGCGGGAGTCGCATGGATGTTGTGCAGCGTCGCGTCGCTGTTGACGATGTTCAGGGTCTGGCCCACCTGGAGCCCGATCACGTGCGGCGTGTAGCGGCACCCCTCCTGGTTGAGGGTGACGACGTCGGTGGAGGTCGGGAAGCTCTGTCCCTCGAGCCCTTCCTTGACGTAGACGAACACGTTACCGAGGTGGCCGTCGCTGCCCACGAAGGTGTTCGACGCGGTGTCGGTTGCCGCCTCGACGCAGGCCGGGTCGGAGGCCATCATGAGCTCTTCCGCCGCCGGGAGCTCGCCATCGATCATCACCATGCCCGACACGTTGCCTGCCGTCGCGGGATCAAAGGCAGGGGCCGCCGGTGCTGCTGGTGCCGAAGCTGGCGCGTCGCTGCCGCTGTCGCCACCGCCGCCGCAGGCGGCCGCGGCCGCCATCACGAGCACGGAAAGGACCGTCCACAGTTTTCGATGATGCATTGACATTCTCCTACACACAAAAAATCCGATTCGGTTGGTGATGTAAGCGGGTCGCGCCGGTCGTCCGCCCGACCCGGAGTGGAACCCCGAGGACCAAACAAACGCCTAAGTATAGCGCCGGGCGACGTCCTGGGCCAACCCCAAGTGCTAGTTGGTCGCTCTGAGCTTCCGGTTGACGCGGTCTTCGATCCAGTTCGGGTCCCACCATTCCATGGGAGTGACCGGGCGTCCGTGCAAGAGGATGGCGAAGTGTAGATGGTCGCCTCCGGCCAGGCCGGTGGTGCCGCTGCGTCCCAGCACGGTCTCGGCGGTGACGCTCTCTCCGACCTGGACGTCAATAGACGACAGGTGCGCGTAGAGCGACTGCAGGCCGAGGCCGTGATCGACGATCACGCAGTTGCCGTAGATGCCGAAGTAGTCGGCGAAGATGACCCGCCCGGCATTGGCCGACTCGATCGGTACGTTGGCCGTGGCCGCCAGGTCGAAGCCCAGATGGACCTGCTGATCGACGTCCCGCCCGTCGTACACGTAGGTCCGATAGTCGGCGAACCCCGACTCGACCTGCGAGTTGCCAAGCTGGCGGAACGGTTCCGACCAGAGCCTCGTATCCGCGGTCTGCCCGGCCAGGTCCAGCAGCCGGTCCCGGTTCAGCTGTCGCAACCCACCGTTGATCGCGAGGTACTGCTCCAGCGGTCCTGCGTCGGGAGGCATCGCCACCTTCCGGAGCTCCTCGCTGCGCTCGACGATCTCCGGTACCACCGCGGAGAGAAACCGATCGCTCAGTGGAATCCGTGACCGACGGAACCGCTTCGGAAAGACGCGGTGGTCGAAGTCGATCTCGGCCTCGTTGCCGGCTTCGTCGCGCGCATACAGGCGCATCGGCGCGTCGAGTTCCTGGTCATGAAGCAGAGCGAAGGTCGCTACCCGGAGCGACTCGTCGGCGGTGTCGACGCCGAACGCCGATGCGGAGTAGCCGGGGAACCTGAGGTCGGCCACCCGGACGCCCGACATGGCATCGGGCGGGGTGACTCGGTAGACAATCACCTCGGAGCCACCGAGGTTGACGTAGTGCAGCGAGGAGACCACGGAAAGCCGCGGCGGGTCGAAGCGCGCGACAATCTCGTGAGTGGCGGTGCTCGTGGCCTCCCGCAGACCGAACAGCACCGACCGGGTCGCCTCCACCACCACGGTGGCCGGGCCGGGCGCCAGCTCGGGGTAGTCCTCCCTGCTCAGCGCGCGCATGACCCGGAAGCGGCTCTCGCTTTCCTGGTTCACGGTGGCCTGCTCGGGTGAGGCGAGCGAGAAGAGCGGGATGCTGAGCTCGCCTTGCGTCAGGCGCGCGGTCAGGGCGAGCAATTCGCCGTCGCCCGCATCCACCGACGCCTCGAACTGTCCAATCTGGCCAACGAAACGGGTGGGTTGGTGGATCTCGAGGGTCGGACCTTCGGCGCGGCCCGCGCCGACCCAGAGCCCGACCCCCAGTGCAAGGCCGGCCAGCAGCAGCAGGGCGCTCAGGAGTCGTAGCACGCAGCCATTGTACAGGACGCCAAGAATTGACCCGTTCGGGGAGGCGTTCTAAGATTATGAAGCCCGATACGCGGTGAGTGTGGCGGTATCGTCTAGGGGTTAGGATACGTGGTTCTCAGCCACGGGACCGGGGTTCGAATCCCCGTACCGCTACCAACATCGTTTCCAAGTAGCATCCATAAAGTCCAGTAAACCCTTATTGATCAAGGGTTTTACCTGCCATACTGTCCCAAGTGTTCTCGTGGCTTCCCGTGAAAGCTGCCTCGTGCCTGGGGCAACTTTGGGGGCAACAGGAAACGCTGCGAAGAGGAGTTGCCCCCGCATGGCTCTGACGGACTCCGCCATACGCGCCGCTAGACCGCACGCTAGAGCCCGCAAGTTGTTCGATGGGGGTGGTCTGTATCTGGAGGTCAGCCCCGCCGGCGGCAAGTGGTGGCGTTGGAAATATCGGTTCGGCGGCAAGGAAAAACGGCTCTCGCTTGGCGTGTACCCGGACGTCAGTTTGAAGTCGGCTC
>CAJWMX010000064.1 GCA_913043805.1 uncultured Acidobacteriota bacterium
CCACTAGCAGCCCGGTGCCGGTTTCTTGGCGAGGCTTTCCGTCTAGCCAGGCGCGACCGAAGGAGCAGACTGGCGGTCTGTGACCGAGGGCGCAACGCCGCTAGACGGACGCCTCGCCGAGAAACCTAGCGCTTCCCGACTTTCTTCTCGTACTCCGGCTCGAGCTCGTCGGCGGTGTGGAGGTCGAACGGGGGCGCCGTATGCTCGAACGAGCCGCGGAACTCGGCGTGGCAGCGGTAGCAGACCGTGAGGTCCTTGAGGCGGCTGTAGATGAAGAGGTCGATCAGGGCTGCGCCGCCCAGGACGCCATAGGCGATCAGGTCCTCACCGTAGAAGTAGAAGCCCGCGCTGATCAACGCCGCGATGACGATGACCGTGACCCCGACCTTTGGGTCGAAGTCTTTGCGCATGTAGAAATCTGCGCCTTCGCAGACCGGGCACTGATCGACCTTCGTGCCGGCCTTGACGTCGTCGGAGAAGCTCAGCATGAACGCCTGCTTGCAGCGTCCGCAGTTGATCTGCACCGGCTCTTCGACGGCGTCGACCGGGAGCGCGCTCCCACACTGATGACAGACGACGGTGACTTCCAGAACGTGACCTTTCGGGCTTTGGGCTCTGGAACGAGCTACACGGGGACCGTGGTGGCGACGAGCAGGTACTTCGCCAGCACCTCCCCCACCATCACGGTGAAGAAGTCCACATAGAGGATGCCGGTGGCCGACTGGGTGGCCTGGATCTTCGCGGTCTCCCAGGTCATGTAGGCGAGCACCACCGGTCCGAGGAGTCCGAACAGGACCCGCTGCCAGAAGAAGATGCCGTCGATCGACATCATGTAGCGATAGAACCCCGGCTCGGGCAGATCGGCCACGGTCAGCGCCCACCAGACCGCCGCCCCCACGACGAGGATACGAGCGGCGGTCGACCCGATGTGGAACTTCACCACCGACTGCAGGTGGTCGACCGGCATCGAGGGCAGCACGAGATACCAGTGCCCCAGCGTCATCGCCGTGCAGGTGCTACCCAGGAGCGCGGTCGAGGTCAGAAAGCTGACGACCGTGAGCGTGGCCATCAGACTCGACGCGTCGCCGGCGATCGCCAGGGCCTGGAGCACGAGGCCGCCCACGCCCGCGACCACGGCGAGACCGAGCAACCCCGGCCTGAGCCAGGCCAGCACCCGGCCGATCGTCGCCCAGTAGACCAGGATGGCACCGGTGGCCACCATCACGGCCAGCAGCGCCCCGCCCTGCGTGCCGGGCGCGAGGTCGACCTCGTCGGGCCGGAACGCGAGCCCGATCAGGAGCAACACCGCGGCGAGGCCCGCATTGAAGCGGAAGAACTTGACGCCCGCTTCCTTGCTGACCAGCACGAGCGAGAAGATGACCCCGATCCCGAGGTGGACCAGGAACAGGAACAGGACGAAGGACAGGGTCATGGGCGAGGGAGGACCGGACCGCAACGCGGTCCGGCCCCCAAAGGTGTGCTCGCGACTAGCCGAGACGACGATTGACCTCGTCCCAGTTCACGACGTTCCACCAGGCTGAAATGTAGTCGGGCCGGCGGTTCTGGTAGTTCAGATAGTAGGCGTGCTCCCAGACGTCCAGCCCCAGCAGCGGCGTCTTGCCCGCCATCACCGGGCTGTCCTGGTTCGGCGAGCTCTCGACGGCGACCGAATCACCGTCCTTCACCAGCCAGGCCCAACCGCTGCCGAACCGGCCCACGCCGGCCGCGGCGAACTGCTCTCTGAAACTGTCGAAGCTGCCAAAAGCCCCATTGATCGCGTCAGCGATCGCACCGCTCGGCGCGCCACCAGCGCCCGGCGCCATCACCTGCCAGAACAGCGTGTGGTTGGCATGTCCGCCGCCGTTGTTCCGCACCGCGCCCCGGATCGCCTCGGGTACGGCATCCAGGTCGGCAATCAGATCCTCGACCGACTTGGCCGACAAATCCGCGTGTCCCTCCAGCGCGCCGTTGAGCTTGGCGATGTAGGTCGCGTGATGCTTGCCGTGGTGGATGCGCATCGTCTGCTCGTCGATGTGCGGGGCCAGGGCATCAAAACCATAAGGCAGGTCGGGTAGCTCGTACGCCATCAGGACACTCTCCTTCACAAGTGGGATCAAGAAACGCGAAACGACAACGGGTGTGGCGGATCAGGCCGGCACCGAGACCACGTTGTAGAGCGTGTCCCGCTCCACCGGGTCACGGCCCGCCACCCGGATCAGCCGGCTGATGTCCTCGGTGCTCAGCGCCTCCGGGGTTCGGGCGCCGGCCATGTGGTAGATCTGCTCTTCCTGGACGGTCCCGTCCAGGTCATCCACGCCAAACCAGAGCGACGTCTGCGCCGTCTCCACGCCGGTGGCAATCCAGAACGCCTTGATGTGGGGCACGTTGTCCATCATCAGCCGTGCGACGGCGTGGACCCGCAGCGTATCGGCGGCGGTCGGCGCCGGCAACTTGCGCATCTGGTTGTTGTCGGGATGGAAGGCCAGGGGGATGAACGCCTGAAAGCCTCCGGTCTCGTCCTGCAACGCACGCGCCCGCAGCATGTGGTCGACACGTTCTTCGTTCGTCTCGATGTGACCGTAGAGCATGGTGACGTTCGACCGCATCCCCAGCCGGTGCGCCGTGCGATGAATGTCGAGATAACGGTCGCTGCCGCACTTGTCGTGACAGAGCTTCTGCCGGACCCGCTCGGAGAACACCTCGGCGCCCCCACCCGGCAACGAGTCGAGACCGACGTCCATCAACTCACGCAGGATCTGCTCATCGGTACGATTGTAGATGTCTGCGAAGAAGGCGATCTCGACGGCGGTGAAGCACTTCAGGTGCACGTCCGGACGGATCTTCTTGAACCCTCGCAACAGCTCCAGGTAGTAGTCGAACGGCAGATCGGGATGGAGCCCATTGACCACGTGGACCTCGGTCAGTGGCTGGTCGGCCCGCACCCGCAGCTTCTCCCAGACCTGCTCGAGCGACAGCGTATAGGCGCCGTCGTCACCCGGCTGCAATCTGGCGAAGGCGCAGAACAGGCAACTCGCCACGCAGACGTTGGTCGCCTCGATCCGGATGTTGTGGTTGAAGAACGTTTGCCCGTCGTGCCGCCGCTCGCGCTCGCGGTTGGCCAGCCAGCCGACGGTCAGGAGGTCGTCACATTCGAACAGGCGTATGCCGTCCTCGAGCCCGAGGCGAACACCCGCATCCAGCTTGTCTGCAATCTCGGAAAGCCCGTTCTGGGCCAGTCGTATCTGCATGATTGTGGAAACCTGACGCCTTCCGGGTAGCCCATCCGCGTCGGTCACGACCAGCTATCGTACGCCGGAGCCACAGCGGCAGGCAACCGGCCACACCGGGGGACCGTGGTATACTCCCGCCTCGTTCGACGCTCCCCGGTGGGCAAGGGAAGTGGGTGCGAAGCCCACACGGTCCCGCCACTGTATGCGAGGAGCGGTTCGGTACTCGGCCCCTGGGCCCGCCACTGCGCACCGCGTGGGAAGGCGACACCGAGCCGCGTTGACTCGCGAGTCAGGAGACCTGACCACCGGGTTCGTCCTTTCGCTCCGTCCACATCCGGACGGGCACGGCGCGTGGAAACGCCGGAAAGGGGTCAGTGGTTGTCTCCCGTTCTCTCCTGTTCTCAGAGCTAACCCGCTTCACGACGCGCGACGGCGTCTGCCCGGACGATGCTGCGCGCTGACGGGGTGTCGTTCGCCTACGGCGACGAGGCTGTCCTCGACGAGATCACCGTCTCGGTGTCCGAAGGCGGTCTGCTCGGCGTGCTTGGCCCGAATGGCTCTGGAAAGACCACCCTGCTCAAGCTGCTGGCGGGTCTGCTGACGCCGGCGCGAGGCGAAGTCTCGCTCGATGGACTGCGGCTGCACGGCTTCGCCCGAGGCGCGCTGGCCCGCCGCCTGGCCGTGGTCCCCCAGGAGACGGAGCTCATCTTCGACTACACGGTCCTCGACGTGGCGCTGATGGGACGCTACCCCCACCTCGGCCCGTTCGAGTTCGAGGGACCGGGCGATCTCGATATCGCCCGCCGCATGCTGGACGCCACCGGCACGGCGCACCTGGAGACCCGACCGTTCCGCACGCTCAGCGGGGGAGAACGGCAGCGTGTCGCCATCGCCAGCGCCCTGGCCCAGTTCGACACTGACGTTTCGAGCCCTGGCCGGGTGCTCCTGCTCGACGAACCGACCGCCTCGCTCGACCTGGCGGCGCAACTCGACATCATGGCGCTCGTCGCCCGCCTCAGGGAGGAACACCGGACCACCGTGGTGCTCTGCACCCACGACCTCAACCTCGCCGCCAGACTCTGCGATCACCTCGCTCTGCTGCGTGAAGGCACTCTCGCCGCGGCGGGCCGAACCGACGAGGTGTTGACCCGGGACACGATCGCGGGGGTCTACGGCGTGGAGGCGGATGTCCATCGCCACGAGGCGACGGACCGCCTGACCGTGCTCCCACTCCGCACGAAGGAGTCCGCCTGACGATGCCGTCCCAAGCAGGGCTGCTGCCGGTGGTGGCCAGGGCGACGGCCGGAGCGCGTCGGCGCCGGGCGTGGGCCGTGCAGGTCGGATTCCTGCTCATGGCGGTGCTCGCGGTTCTGTGTGCGCCCCTGGTCGGCCCGACCGCCATCAGCCTGCGACAGGTCTTCGACCCGACCGTGGCGTTCGCCGACAACGTCGACGCGCAGATCTTCTTCATCGCCCGGCTGCCACGCACGCTGGCCGGAGCGCTGGTCGGCGGCGCGCTCGCCGCGGCGGGGGTCGTATTGCAGGCGCTGCTGCGCAATCCTCTGGCGACACCCTTCACGCTGGGCGTCTCGGCCGGCGCGTCGCTTGGCGCGATGCTGGTGATCACGCTCGGCGTCCCGCTCACGCTGGCCGGCGTGCCGGCGGTCCCGGTCGCCAGCTTCGTCGGCGCCCTCGCCGCGGTTGGCGTGGTCTACGGACTGGCCACCATGCGCCGCCAGGGGCTGTCGACCAACGTCCTGCTCCTGGCGGGCGTCACCCTCAACTCGCTGTTCTCGGCCATCATTCTGTTCGTCCAGTATCTGGCCGATTTCGCCCAGAGCTTCCAGGCCATCCGGTGGGTCATGGGCAACCTGGACGTGAGCAGCTATCAACCGCTCCTCTGGGCGCTCCCGATGCTGCTCGTCGCGGCCGCCGCCTTTGCCCGGTTGCCACGGGCCCTCAACGTGTTGACGCTCGGAGCGGACAGCGCGGCCGCGCGCGGCATCGATGTCCTGCGCACGCAGCGCCTCGCATTCATCAGCGCGTCGCTGGCCACCGGCGCCGCGGTCGCCCTCGGCGGTCCCATCGGGTTCATCGGCATCATCATTCCGCATCTCGTACGCCTGCTGGTCGGTGCCGACCACCGGCTCGTGCTGCCGGCGTCAGCCTGTCTGGGCGCGGCGTTTCTCGTCCTGTGCGACACGGCCGCTCGCACGCTACTCTCCCCCATGGAACTGCCCGTGGGGGTCATCACCGCCATGCTCGGCGGCCCGTTCTTCCTGTGGCTCCTGGTCACCCGAGGCGGAGGTCCTCGATGACGCGCATCCGCCGTCTTCTCGTCGTCGCACTGGCGGCGTGGGTCGTCGTGCTCACGGCCCAGAACCGGCCCGCGCGAATCGTCTCCATCGTGCCGGCACTCACCGAAGCGCTGTTCTCGATGGGAGCGGGCCCGCGAGTCGTCGGGGTGGGAAGCTTCGATCGCCATCCGGCCGAGGTCGAGACGCTCCCCAAGGTGGGAGGGCTGATTGACCCGGACATGGAACAGATCATCGCGCTCACGCCAGACCTTGTCGTGCTGTACGGCAGCCAGGAGGACCAGGTCGCCCAGCTGGAGCGCGCCGGAATCTCGGTGTTCGTCTACGCCCACGGCGGACTCACCGACACGCTGGCGACGATTCGGGAACTGGGCGGCCGCACGGGACAGGACGTGCCCGCCGACGCCCTGGCCGACCGGATCGCCGATCAGATCGCGCAGGTCCGGTCCCGGATCGCGGAGCGACCGCGACCACGAGTGATGCTCGTGTTCGGCCGCGAGCCAGGCACGCTGTCAAACGTGTATGCGAGCGGGGGGCTCGGGTTCCTGCACGACATGGTCGAGGCGGCCGGAGGCGACAACGTCTTCTCCGACGTCGCCCGCGAATCGGTGCAGCTCTCGTCGGAATCGATGCTGACCGCCGCCCCCGACATCATCATCGAACTGAGCTACGACGAACGGATGACGCCGGACCGGCAAGCGGCCGAACGCGAGGTCTGGAACCGCCTTCGGGCGATCCCGGCCGTCCAGGCCGGTCGGGTCCATCTCCTTCTCGGCAACGAGTTCGTACAACCCGGTCCTCGCATGGGCGACGCCACCGAGGCGATCGCGCGCGCTGTACACCCGGAGGCGTTCTAGCGTGAGCACGTCGATCCGCTTCGACTCGATCGACACGGTGGCCAGCGCCGTGTGCCGCGACGAGGAACCGGTCCTCCTGTTGACCGACTTCGACGGCACGTTGTGCGAGTTCCTGACCGACCCCAACGAGGTGGAACTTGCTCCGGCGCGACGCCAGCTGCTTGCCTCGCTGGCCGAGCACCCGCGCGTCGATGTCGGCGTCGTGAGTGGCCGGCCGCTGGACGACATCAAGCATCGCGTCGCACTCGCCCGCGACCTCTACTACGCGGGTCTCCACGGCTGCGACATCGAAGGTCCGGACGGCGCCACGACCGTGCCCATCGACGGCGCCGAGCTGGCCGACCTCACCGAGGCCGGCGTCCTTCTGGAGGCGATCGCGGCCGACATCGACGGCGCGTTCGTCGAGTACAAGCGGCAGTCGGTCACGTTGCACGTACGAGCGGCCACGCCCGAGGACCGGCGCCGCGCAGAGTCGACGTTCCGCGACGAAACCAGCGACCTTCTGGCAAGGGAACGGCTACGTCTACAACCTGGCGACTGCGTGCTGGAGCTGGTCGCGCGCTCGTCGTGGACGAAAGCCGACGCGGTCATCTGGATCCGGCGGGATGTGGAGCGCCGTCGCAACGACCGGGTACGACCGGTCTATCTGGGCGATGACCGGACCGACGAACACGCGTTCTCGGCCATCGACTCCGACGGAGTCAGCGTGGCGGTCGGCCCCCGGCCGGCCGGCGCGCGCTATCGGCTGCCCGACCCCGCCGCGGTCGAGCTCCTCCTCGGCCGGCTCCTACGGGACATCACGCCAGGATGATCCGCAAACCATCGTCCGGGTCGGCCCCTCGCCTGGTCCAAGCACACATCGGAGGTAGTGAAGTGACAACGCGCACGCTCTCGGCACTCGTCTTGTTCCTCGGCCTGACCGCGTCGGTCTCGGCCCAGACCGTCACCGGTACCGTCACCGACCCGACCGGAGCGGCGCTGCCGGATGCAATCATCGACGCGACGCTGGGCGAGCGTCCCGCGGGCAGTACCCAGACCGGCGCGGACGGGCGGTATTCGCTCAGCCTGGAGGCCGGGTCCTATCGGCTGACGGCCCGACTCGACGGGTTCACCCTGGGAACCGCCAACGTCAACGTGTCGGGACCGGCGACCCAGGACTTCCACCTGGGCCTAGCGCCGCTGGACGACACCGTCGTGGTCACCGCCTCCCGCACCGCCCAGAGCCAGCGGTCCGTCACCGAATCACTATCGGTGTTCGAGACCGACGACGTCGAGCGCCTGGGTGCAGCCTCGGCGGCCGACGTCATTCGCTTCGTGCCCGGCCTGAACGCCGAAGCGACGGGCCGCGAGGGAGAGCTCACGTCGCTCTTCAGCCGCGGCGGCGAGTCCGACTACAACCAGGTGCTGATTGACGGCGTCCAGGTAAACACCAGCGGAGGCGCCTTCGACTTCGGCCGGGTGTCAGCCGCCGAGATCGAGCGGCTCGAAGTGGTGCGCGGCGCGCAGTCGGCGCTCTATGGCTCTGACGCGATCGGATCGGTGATCCAGATCTTCACCAAGCAGGGCACCCCGACCGGAGCGCCAACCGTGCAGGGATCGCTTGAAACGGGCAGCTTCAACAGCGTCCGGGGGGATGCCCGCCTGCTGGGCGGCGCACGAAACCGCGTGAACTACCAGTTCGGCAGCGTCTTCCGTCGCACCGACGGCGCTTTCGAGGACCGACTCCCCGAGAAGGACGAGTTCCGGCAGGCCTCGATTGACGGCGGCCTCGGCGTCATCGTCGGCAAGCAGACCCGCCTCCGGGTCGGCGGCCGCTACAGCGATGCGGAAGGCAAGTCCGTCGGCCAGATCGGGTTCTCGCCAGGCGACTCCGGCACGGGCTACGACACCAACGACTCCTCCTACTACCTGACGATGGATCAGACGCTGCGGAGCTGGTTCACCCACACGGCCGGAGTCACCTACTTCCGCCACGACCGGGTCTCGGCCGACGAGACTGCCGACAGCTTCCCAAGTGTGTACGCGGTGCTGTCGGGCACCCCCGGGGCCCTGTTCCCGGACAGTCCGCGACTGGTCCGGCTGCTCGACCAGACCGGGTTCGCCAGTCTGGCCGCCAATCCCGCCGGTCTCGCCGCGGGCGAGTTCCTCGCCACGACTCCGTTCGGGGTGTTCGACTTCCCCTTCACCTTCGAGTCAGAGCATCGCCGCTACTCGGCGCAGTATCAGGCCAACGTGACGTGGGCCGGCGACCAGGTGCTGAGCGCCGGCTACGAGTTCGAACGCGAAGAAGACCCGCTACGCGAGAACGCGACGCCTGGCGGCGGCTTCGAGATCGAGAACAACGCCTTCTTCGTCCAGCAGCGGCTGGCCCTGGCCGACCAGTGGTATGCCACCGTCGGCGTGCGGATGGACGACAACAGCCGGTTCGGCACCGAGGCCAGCCCCAAGCTCTCGGCCGGCGGCTACCCGATTCCGGTCAACGATGGGGCCGTCTCGTCGGTGAAGCTCTTCGGCAACGTCGGCAAGGGGATCAAGAACCCGAACTTCTTCGAGCTCTTTGGCTCCGGCTTCGTCGACGGGAACCCCGCGCTGAGCCCAGAACGAGCCACCACCATCGACGCCGGCGCCGAGCTGACCTTCCAGGACCGACGATGGCTCACGCGGGTGACCTACTTCGACAGCGAGTTCGAAGATCAGGTCGCCTTCCGGTTCTCACCGGGATTCGGCGGGGACGGCATTCCGGACTATCTGAACATCGATGGCTCTCAGGCACGCGGCCTCGAGATCGAGGCTGGCTTGCAGCGCCCGCTCGGCGGACTGACCGCAACGGCGTCGTATGCCTATACGGACACCGAGGTCGTCAGCTCCGTCAGCACGAACCAGCAGTTTCAGCCGGGTCAGCCGCTGCCGCGACGACCGAAGCACTCTGGCAACGTGCAGGCCACCTTCACGCAGGGTGATGCGAGCCTCCACCTGAACGTGAGGTTCGTCGGCGACCGTCACGACTCGTCGTTCCTCGGGCTCTCGCGAGTGTCTGACGGCACACCCGTCGACATCACCGTGAACCCCGGCTACACACTGGTGGGCTTTGGCGGCCAGTATCGGGTCAGCCCCGAGTTCACCGCGTTCGCGCGCGTCGAGAATCTGACCGACGAGGAGTACTTCAGCGCGCTGGGCTTCCCGGGGATGCCGCGAGCGTTCGTGGTGGGAGGACGGTTCAACCTGAGCCCCTGAACAGCTCCGGCCGCGGCAACTGGATGCGAAAACAGCTGCCTCCGGCGGACACCGGCTGGTAGGTCAGCTCGCCGTGGTTCGCCTCGACGGCCAACTTGGCGATCGAGAGCCCGAGACCGCTGCCTCCG